>DLVP01000059.1 GCA_003445125.1 Oscillospiraceae bacterium
TTCTGTCCTCTGACGGCATTTTCTCTTCCGCTTTGAACCGAGGAAGCATTGTCAGTGAGTTGTATCTGGTGTCTTTAGACGACTACAACCGATCGGTCGGTGCCGACGAAACCCTTGCGGACGGCGAAGCGCTGATCTACGGAATTCCTCATGCGGGGATTGAAAAGCTGAAAACCGTTTCTTTGAACGGGGCAGTTTCTCTGAAAATCAAGCATGCCGTTTCCCGACAGATTCCCGACGGCGACGCCGTTTCCACGATCTACCCCATCACGGTGCTGGTCGTTCCCGACATCGACCGATTGGAGAACACGCTGAAAAATGCCGATCCGAACGGAAGCTTTGACCGACAGTTTTTCTTTATGTTCGACACCCCGCTTGACAGCCGCGGGCAGTTGACTTTGGAAGAAGCATTGTACGACGGACTCGACACCGCTGCAAGAAACGGAAAACTCACGACATGTTCCGTACAAAGCGTCGCCGCAGACCGTGTGGAGTTCCATGGCACCTTCGGCGGGCTGTTCTATCTCGGTATTCTTCTGAGCATTGTTTTTCTCTTTGCCACCGTGCTGATCATGTACTACAAGCAGCTTTCCGAAGGCACGGAAGACCGTGTGCGCTTTGATATCATGCAGAAAATCGGCATGACCAAAGGCGACATCCGACGCAGCATCAACTCCCAGATGCTGACGGTTTTCTTCCTTCCGCTGATTCTGGCAGGCGTGCATCTGGCATTCGCCTTCCCGATGATTCAAAAACTGCTGACGCTGTTCAATCTCTACAACACCGCGCTTTTTGCCGCAGCAACGATTGCAAGTTTCCTTGTGTTTGCGCTGTTCTACGCGATTGTCTACCGTCTGTCCTCCAACGCCTACTACAGCATTGTCAGCGGCATGGGAAAGGAATGATTTTTTCTCTTGCGAAAGCCTTTGTTTTGTGGTAAACTGTAAACAGAGGTGTTGACGATGGAAAAAGAACACATGACGCCGATTCAGTGGCTCAAAAACTATTGGTATTATTATAAATGGTATGTGATTGCCGGCGTGTTCGTCATTATCGTGCTGGCAATTCTGCTCACGCAATCGCTGACGGTGGAAAAATACGATCTGACGGTGCTGTGGACTTCCAACACCTACATTGACGACAGCAAAGCCACACTGCTCGAACAGGAGCTGGAAAAATACGCCGAAGACACCAACGGCGACGGCAAGGTGAATGTGGATGTGATTCTGCTCTGCTTCAACAGCAGCGAAGTGGTCACGGGAAACGAACTGGAATTCACCATGCAGCAACGGCTGACCACTCAGCTCATGGCGGGCGACGCATTTATGGTGATTACCGATGAAGCAACCTATCAAGGACGTCTGGAGCCGCTCGGCATCTTCCGCAGCGATCTGACCGCCTTGAATCCGGACAATCCCTCCGTCACCGACGACCGTTTTTTCCTAAAAGGAAGCGTGCTGGACACCGAAGCGCTGTCCGAAGCACTCGGCGACGATTTTCTTCTCGTCTGCTCGGACGAAATGCAAAAGCTCGTCGGGAAAGACCGTTCCGCTTACGAAAGTGCGCTGCGTTTGTTCTCCGCATTGACCGCATTCCCCGCCAGTTTGGAAAGTGACAGTTAAAGATGCGCGACCGATCGGTCGCGCATATTTTTTTGTTTTTATAAAAAAGACTTGACAAATGTGTCGGTAGGCTATAAACTATAATTGTCGGTAGTCTACCGACAAGGAGGATTTGTCATGAATGAACTGAAGCTCGGCGCCGTAGATGCCCGTTTTGCCGACATCGTCTGGGAAAACGCACCCATGAGCACGAAAATGCTGGTTTCCGAATGTGCCGAAAAGCTCTGTTGGAAACGCCCGACGGTCTATTCCGCTCTGCGGAAATTCTGCGACAACGGGATTTTTGAGGTCAACGACCGTACAGTGACCGTGAAAATCACCAAAGAACAGCTGCACGCCATGCAGAGCGCACGGTTTGTGGACGAAGTTTTTCACGGGTCCCTTCCCGCGTTTATTGCCGCCTTTTCCAAGCACAAAGCGCTCAGTGCCGAAGAAATTTCCGAAATCCAAAAAATGATTGACGAAGCAAAGGAGGAATCCCGGTGAGTTTTCTGTCCGACGCCTTTTTGGCGGTTTTTAACCGCAGTCTGACTGCCGTATGGATTTTGCTTGCCGTCATGCTGCTGCGCGTTCTTCTGAAAAAAGCGCCGCGCAATGCCGTTTGCTTTCTGTGGGTGCTGGTCGCCGTGCGATTGGTTTGTCCGTTCACGGTGGAAAGTATTTTCAGCCGTATTCCCAACGCCCGTCCCATCGCCTCCGACATTGCCTACACTTCTTCTCCGAAAATTGACAGCGGTTTTGAATCGATTGACCGCGTGGTGAATCCCGTGTTTACACAGACATTCACCCCGACCCTCGGCGATTCGGTCAATCCTTTGCAGGTAGTGCTTGCGCTCGCGGGCGTAATCTGGATCGTCGGCATTGCCGCATTTCTGATTTATACCGTTGTGTGCTATGCAAGATTGCACCGGATGGTGGCTACCCGATTGCCGATCGGCGACGGCGTTTTTCTCTGCGATCGGATTTCCTCCCCGTTTTTGTGCGGCATTTTCCGTCCGCAGATCTATCTTCCCTCCTCCACGCCAAAAGAGCAGATTCCCTTTATCATCGCCCACGAGCGTGCGCATATCGCGCGCCGCGATTTCCTGTTCAAACCGCTGGGCTTTCTGATCCTCGCCGTCTACTGGTTTCAGCCGTTGTGCTGGATCGCCTACGGAATGTTTTGCCGCGACATGGAATTTGCCTGTGACGAACGGGTAATCCGCACGCTGGATTTTGACAGCCGACGCGCCTATGCCCAAGCACTTCTCAACCACAGCACCGAACGGAAAATTTCCTCTTACGGTCCGCTCGCGTTCGGAGAAGTCAGTGTCAAAGAACGAGTGAAGCGCGTGCTGTCCTACAAAAAACCGACCTTCTGGATTCTTTGCGCCGTGATTCTGGCAATACCAATCACTGCCGCCTGCCTGTTGACCGACCCGTTCGGCACACGGCTCGATGATCGGATGAAGGTAACTCTTGACACCGCCATCGCCTCGCACCATCAATCGTCTCATTCGCAAGGCAACTATGCGAGTATCGATTACAAAATTCTGCGAACCGACCGCCGCGGCGACGAAACGGTTGTCTACGCCCGGGTATTATACCAGGAATACTCCATACAAAACGGCAAACTCTCGGAGGACTCCGGCGCCTACACGCCGACGGTCATCACCGTGCGCCGGGAAAACGGCACCTACACGCTGAAGGAATACTGGACGCCGCGGGACGGCACTTACTACGCCGAAGACATCAAGGAAAAATTTCCGTTCACCCTGCGGCACGCCGCCCTGGACGGAAGCCGATATTTCAAAAAAATGGAGGAAAATTGCCGCCGACTTGCGGAGGACCATTTCAAAACCGCCGCAGGCACCGACGCACAAACGGCTTCCTTGCAGTTGCTGGAAGTTTCCCTTCCCTTGGAAAATGTCGGTTTTGCCTGCGAAAAAATCGATTGGAAAAACAACGTGCCCGTCTTTTCCATGCACCTTCAAAACAACACCGCGGGGGATCTCGGCTGGGGCAACGAATTTTCCGTCTATTACAACAACGAACGCCTTTCCTCCGACCGCGTATTCACCGACATCTGGAATCTGATGTTCTCCGGCAGCGAAGGAAACGTCGAAATTTCCCTGTACGGGTTTGATCTTTCGCGGGAAGGCATTTACGAAATCCGCAAGGATTTCACCGCTTCCGAGACCACCGAAACCGCGATCGTGCGTTTTTCTCTCTTTGATCATGCCGTCCGCGTTTTCAGCTATCGCGAGCATGAATACGACTATCCTGTGCTTACTCTCCTTCCCGACCGCCGATTTTCCTTCTCCCTTTCCGTATTGAGCAGTTATCTTCCCATCGGCACCTATGAGGAAAACGACACGGAAGTGGTTCTGCACACCGACGACGGAAAATACACCTATACCTTCCGCAAAAACGGAGATACCCTGGTCTTTGACGCTGCCCGTTCCTCCGCTATCCCCGAATTTGCGTACAGCGCCGGTGACCCCGCAAAATATGCCGTTCCGGACGGTGCGGTTTTTCGGTAAAAACGCTTGACTTTTTGTGAAAAACATGGTAAACTGATTTAGTTGCCGATGTGCAGCAATCCTTGTCCTGTCCCCGAGGCAGGACCATATGTCCAGAAGGAGGTGTTTTGAATGGCTAAAACAACAGCCAGCTACGAGACCATCATGGTACTGAACACAAAATTGGGTGAGGAAGGCATCAAGGCTCTCATCGAGAAGTTCACTGCTCTCATCACCGAGAACGGCACCGTTGACAGCGTAGACGACTGGGGCAAAAGAAGACTCGCTTACGAGATCGAGGATGAGACCGAAGGTTACTACTATCTCATCAACTTCACCAGCCCTGCTGCGTTCCCCGCTGAGCTTGACCGTATCTACAAGATCACGGACGGCGTGCTCCGCTCTATCATCGTTGCAAAATAAGAGGAGGATGTGTGATGCTTAACAAAGCCATTCTCATGGGCAGACTGACTGCCGATCCCGATGTGCGCCAAACGCCTGCCGGCGTGAGCGTCGCTACCTTTTCTCTTGCCGTTGACCGCAACTTCACCAAAGCGGGTGAAGAAAAACAGACCGACTTCATCAACATGGTTGCATGGAGAAGCACCGCGGACTTTATCGGCAAGTACTTCAAAAAAGGACAGCTCGTGGCTGTGGAAGGATCGATCCGCACCCGCAATTACACCGACAACAACGGAAACAAACGCTATGTGACGGAAGTTGTAGTCGATCAGGCGTATTTTGCGGAAAGCAAAAGAAACAGTGATTCTGCTTCTCCCTTCTCCCAACCCTCTGCTCCCACCTATTCGCAGAACACAGCGAATTTCGAGCAACAGAACAGCAACAATACCGCCGAATCCTATACCAACGTGGATTTCGCCGGCGACGATGATTTACCGTTCTGACAGTATCATTTAAAAGGAGGTTTTCGTCATGGAAAAAGAAAGAAACGACAAAGTCGAAAGAGCACCCCGCGGTCCGAGAAAGAGCCGTAAAAAGGTTTGCGCTTTCTGTGCGGATAAAATCGAGAACATCGATTACAAGGATGTCGCAAAGCTGAGAAGATTTGTTTCCGAGAGATCCAAAATCTTCCCCCGCCGCATGACCGGTACCTGTGCCCGTCATCAGCGCCAGTTGACTGTCGCTGTCAAGCGTGCGCGTCACATCGCTTTGATTCCGTATGTGAGCGACTAAGATTTCTGTCCCCCGATTTTCGGGGGACTTTTCTTTTTATCCACGCGCAGAGGGCGCCGCGAAAGCGGCGCCCTCTCGGCGCATGTGTCTTCAGTTTGCCACATACATTTGTTTGTAAGGGTTTTTGCTGTTGGGGGTGATCACCGTGAACTCCGCGTTCATCAATTCGGAAAGATCCGTTTTGAACGCGGCACAGAATTTTTCAGCATACCGCCGAATCTCTTCCATGTCCTCCTTCGTTGCCCGCCGCGCGTGCACCTGTTCGGGCAGATGCAGATTTTCCGGACTTTCCCGCAAAATCATCTTTCCTCCGTGCATTCCCGTACACGGAAAATTTCCCACGATCGGACGTTCCCGCCGAAAAAGACCGAGAACCACAATCACGCCGCCCGCCTGGTATTCGCCCAAAAAGCTCCCGGCGCAGCCGCCGATCATCATCAGCGGCTTTTTCTCCTCGTAGGCTTTCATGTGAATTCCTGCGCGGTAACCGGCATTTCCCCAGACCAAAATTTCGCCGCCGCGCATGGCATATCCCGCCGCGTCGCCGATATTTCCGTGTATCACAATGCTCCCCGCATTCATGGTGTCTCCCACCGCGTCCTGTGCGTTGCCGTTGACAGAAATGGAAGCGCCGTTCAGGTATGCCCCCAGTGCGTTTCCGGGAACGCCGCAGATCTCTATGCGTTTCTCGCTCAGTCCCGCGCCGATGTACCGCTGTCCCAGGCAATTGATGATTTCGCAGTCGCCTTTACAGTGTCGAATTTCTTCATTCAGCGCAGAAAAATCTTTGTTTCTTGCATCCACTGTCATACCCGTTCCTCCTCATTCTCCGGCATGGGCGATGCCGAGGATTTGCAGTTCCTTTTCCGTCAATCCCACACCGCGAAGCATCAGACGGTTTCCGCGCAGCGCTTCAATCGAATTGATGCCCATGCCGCCCATCAGTTCCTTGATTTCATGCTTCCATGCCGTAATCAGATTCACCAACCGCTCGCATCCCTCGTTCGGATTCAGCCGCTTGACCAGCTCCGGACGCTGGGTGGCAATGCCCCAACTGCATTTTCCGGACTGGCAGGTGCGGCAAAGATGACATCCCAAAGCAAGCAAAGCCGCCGTCGCCACATAGCACGCGTCCGCGCCCAGCGCGACCGCCTTCACCACATCGGAGGCGCTGCGGATGCTTCCGCCGACCACCAAAGAAACCCGATTCCGGATTCCCTCCTCACGCAGACGGGTGTCCACTGCCGCTAATGCCAATTCAATCGGAATCCCCACATTGTCGCGGATGCGGGTAGGCGCCGCCCCCGTACCGCCGCGGAACCCGTCAATTACCAGAATGTCCGCACCGCTGCGCGCGATTCCGCTGGCAATGGCGGCAATATTATGCACCGCTGCCACCTTGACAATCACCGGTTTGCGGTACTGTGTCGCTTCCTTGAGCGAATACACCAGTTGGCGAAGATCTTCGATTGAATAAATATCATGATGCGGTGCGGGAGAAATTGCGTCCGAACCTTCCGGAATCATCCGCGTGCGCGAAACATCCCCGACAATCTTTGCCCCCGGCAGATGTCCGCCGATGCCCGGCTTGGCGCCCTGTCCCATTTTGATTTCAATGGCGGCACCGGCGTTCAGGTAATTCTCATGCACGCCGAAACGTCCGGATGCCACCTGCACAATGGTGTTTTTGCCGTACACATAAAAATCCTCATGCAGTCCGCCTTCCCCGGTGTTGTAATACGTTCCCAGCTTTTCGGCTGCGCGTGCGAGGCTGGCGTGCGCGTTATAGCTAATCGCTCCGTAACTCATCGCGCCGAACATCACCGGCACCGACAGTTCCAGCTGCGGCGGAAGTTCGCACCGCAGATTTCCTTTTTCATCCCGCGAAATCCGATCGGGCTTCTGTCCGAGAAACACCTTGGTTTCCATCGGTTCGCGCAGGGGATCGATCGGCGGATTGGTGACCTGCGACGCATTGATCAGAATTTTGTCCCAATAGACGGGAATCTGCGCCGTACTTCCCATAGAGGACAGCAGCACGCCGCCGGTTGCCGCCTGCTTATAAATTTCCGTAATCGTGTCCTTTTTCCAGTGAACATCCCCGGGGAACGCCGCATCGTTTCTGACAATTTTCAGCGCGTGCGTCGGACAGAAGCAGACACAGCGCTGACAGTTCACGCACAGACTTTCGTCCGCCGTCATTTTTCCCGTCGTCTCGTCAAAATGATGCACGCCGTAAGAACACTGTTTTTCACAGACGCGGCAATTGGTACAGCGATTTTGGTTTCGCACAACCTCAAATTCCGGATACCGATATTCGATTCCCATCAGAAATTCCCTTCCTTCACCTTGATGACCACCGGCTGTCCGCCTGCAGGCGCCCATACATTCTGCACCGATTCGTCCATCGCACGGATAGCGGCTTCTTCACTGGCAATATACACCATGTCGTCTTTTTCGGCAACGACCATGGAACGCAGCTTCAATCGGTCGTTGAGTGCCATCAGCCCGCCTTCAAAGCCAAGCACAATCGAAAACGGACCGGTAATCAGCAGTCCCGCGAACACCGTGCGCAGATAGGCGGCTTTCTCCCGCGCTGCCTCGGGCATTCCTTCAATGGTACTCCAAAACGGCGCCGCCACAACCGCCGCCATTTCTTCCGGCGTCAGTCCCTGCCGTCTCAAAAGATAATCCGCAATATAAGTGATAACCTCGGTATCGGTTTGCAGGGTGCAGGTATATCCGAACATTTCCATAAACCGACGGTTGGCGTCGTAAGACGAAATTTCGCCGTTATGAACCACCGAATAATCCAGCAGTGCAAACGGATGCGCCCCGCCCCACCAACCGGGCGTATTGGTCGGATAGCGTCCGTGTGCGGTCCAGGAATACGCTTCGTACTCGTCCAGACGGTAGAATCTTCCGACATCCTCCGGAAATCCGACCGCTTTGAACACGCCCATGTTTTTTCCACTGGAAAAGACATAGGCGCCGGAAACAGTGGTGTTGATCTTCATAACCGTGCGCGCCACATATTCTTTTTCGTCCAGCTGAAGGCGCGAAAGTACCGACGAAAGCGGCGCCACAAAGTACCGCCAGATTTCGGGAACATCGGTGATCTGTTCGATTTTGCGGATCGGAATGTTTTCCGCCTTTACGATTTCAAAGGTCTCTTTGAGAAAGTTTTCACACTCCCGACGGGAACCTGCATCGTTATAAAATATATGAAACGCATAAAAGTCCCGATATTCCGGATAAATT
>DLVP01000062.1:0-175 GCA_003445125.1 Oscillospiraceae bacterium
TCTGTGGTATTGATCTCTCGATCCCAATCAAAGGAAAGACCCAACGATTTCAGCTGAGCCTTAAAACGGGCGACATTTTTCTTTGTAACGATTTCCGGATGAATTTTGTTTTTAATGGCAAAATTTTCCGTAGGAAGTCCGAACGCATCCCATCCCATCGGGTACAGCACATTAT
>DLVP01000062.1:275-3144 GCA_003445125.1 Oscillospiraceae bacterium
ACGGGAACTCCACCAGTGCATAATACTTCGGTTTGGAAAAATCCGAAGTAGCCTCAAAGCATTTCTTTTCATCCCAGATTTTCTGCCATTTACTTTCAATCTGTGCGTAATCGTATTTCACGAAAATCACCCCTGTTACTCTGTAAATTCCTTTATATCCACCGGTGTCCCGTCGCGCCACAAATTCTCCAATGCATAGAATTTACGTGTCTCGTCATTGAACACATGAACAATCACCTGATAGAAATCCAGCACAATCCAGTTGCCCTGCGTATATCCCTCAATATGATGCGGCGGCAATCCCGCTTCTTTTAAACGAAATTCCACTTCATCCGCCAAAGCCTTGACCTGTGTGGTGCTGGTCCCCGCCGCAATCACAAAATAATCCGTGATCGAAGTCAACGCATCCACTTTCAGTACTGAAATTTCTTCTGCTTTTTTACTGTCCAACGCCAAAACGGCATTTTTCACAATCTCAAAAGAAGTCATTGTATTCTCCTTTACAGCAAACTATTATACGCTTCGATTGTATTGATACCAATTTTACGCTGTTTTCTGACATTGTCCGAAATGGTATAGGACAAACCGTACAGCTTGGCATCTTTCAGATCCGCCTGTGCTTTTTGACGGATCACATCCACATCGGGATAATCTCTGTCCGCAGAGATAAAATCCGCCACGTACAGGATATCCTCTAAAAGCGAGGCACCCGGACGGCTGGTGGTGTGATACCGTATCGCATTGAGCAGATCACGGTCACGAAGTCCCAAATTTTCATAAACAAAAGCGCATCCGCCGACAGCGTGTAAAAGCGCTTTACTTGAAAATTCGATATCATCAAAGAGTATACCAGATTTTTTTATAAATTGCAACTGTTCCTGTTCATCTGTCTGTTTCATCACATCGTGAAGCAAGCCGGCTACATAAGCCTTATAGGGATTGGCATTATTTTTTCTTGCCAGATCAGCTGCCGCTTCGGCAACGCACAGACTATGGTGAAACCGTTGGTCTTCCAGATGAGCGCGCACTACGCCAGAAAAAGACTGCACTGTTTGCTCAAAACTGTACAATCCGTTTTCTGAAATCCAAGAAGAAATTCCTTCAGGGACAAGCTGCTCAAACGGTTCGTGATACAGCACCTTTTCCCGAATTTGAGACGATGATACCGGGGTAACCTTGAAATCGGCAACACAGGTTTTCGCTCCGCCCTCCTGCAATTTTCTGGAACAGGCGCGCAGTCGTCCGAATTCATCTTCCTCTCGCGCCGTAGCACAAAAGGTGACCATTCTTTTCAGATCATCATAACGATGCCAGCTTTCCAACGACAGAAACATATCGCTGCCCATCAGAAAATAGAAATCCGCCTCCGGATACTGTTCCTTCAATTGCGTGACCGTATCCACGGAATAGCTTTTTCCGGGACGTTTCAATTCGATATCGCTCACGAGAATGTTCGGCGCGTCAAAAGCCATATGGCACATTTCCAGCCGTTTTGCGGCATCCGCAAGCATGAAACTGCTTTTATGCGGAGGTATTCTCGTAGGGATCACAATGGTAAGATCCAATTGCAGCCATTCGGAAAAGCTCCGCAGCAAGCGCACGTGTCCTATATGAACCGGATTGAAGGTTCCGCCGTAAATACCGATTTTCATATCACTTTACCAAAACAATCTGCGGATTTTTCTTACGTGCGCGATACAGCGAAAACCGTGTGCCGATTACCTGAACAATGTCCGCCCCGGTTTTCTCCGCAAGCTCCGTTACCGCTTCCCGCGCGTTCAGCGGTGCATTGTCAAGCACACGGCCTTTGATCAGCTCCCGTGCTTCCAAAGCTCCGTCAGCCTGCGCAACCACCGTATCGGTGATTCCGCCCTTTCCGATTTGCAGAATTGTCTCTGCCGAATTTGCCAAAGCACGCAGCTGTGCTCTTTGTTTCGTGGTAATCATTCTATATTCTCCCTGCAAAAAAATTCAAATTTTCGTATAAACTCACGCATTGCTTTTCCTCGGTGGCTGATTGCATTTTTTTCTTCATCGGTCATTTCAGCCACAGAGCGACCCTCGACATAAAACACCGGATCATAGCCGAAGCCGCCCTGCCCCTTCGGGGCGAAAAGGATCTCGCCCGGGCACTCGCCGCGCGCGACGATCTTTCTTCCATCCGGCCACAGGCAGGTGATGACGCAGACGAACTTTGCCGTGCGTGCGTCTGCCGGAACGTCCTTCATGTTTGCAAGCAGATACTGCGTCCGCTCTGCGTCCGAGTTTTTATGGCCGTAGCGCGCGGAATAAACGCCCGGCGCACCGCCCAGCGCATCGACCATCAAGCCGGAATCATCCGCCAGCACCGGCAGGCCGCTGGCCTTCATCACGGCTTCTGCCTTGAGGAAGGAATTTTCCTCAAACGTCGTTCCGGTCTCGTCCACGTCGATATCAAGGCCGTATTCCGATTCCAACGCGATCTCAAAGCCGAGCCGGGACAGGATCGCGGACAGCTCCACAAGCTTATGCTGGTTCTTGCTTGCCAGAATTACTTTCATATGAGCGCCTCCGCGAAGCTCCTTCCGTCAAACGGCATGAGGTCGTCCATCTGTTCGCCGACGCCGATGAACTTGACCGGTATGTCGAGCTCCTTCTTTATCGAGAACACGATGCCGCCCTTCGCGGTTCCGTCGAGCTTTGTAAGAACGATACCCGTGATTTCGCATACATTTTTAAAATCTCTCGCCTGATTGACAGCATTCTGTCCCGTTGTTGCGTCGAGAACAAGCAGACTTTCACGGTCAGTGTAGGGGAGCTCTTTGTCAATGATTCTGTATATCTTTGCGAGCTCATCCATAAGATTTTTCTTGTTGTGAAGTCTGCCGGC
>DLVP01000098.1:0-267 GCA_003445125.1 Oscillospiraceae bacterium
TCGGGCGGGCAGCAGCAGCGGGTTGCGATTGCACGGGCAATGATCTCCGATCCGCCGATTCTCCTTGCCGACGAACCCACGGGAAACCTGGATTCCCATTCCGGAGCGGAAATCTTACAGATTCTCTCCGATCTTCACCGAAACGGCAGTACCGTGCTGATCATCACCCACGACAACGGCATTGCCGAACAGATGCCGAGAGTCATCTGTATGGCGGACGGTCGGATCCTCTGAAAAGTGCGGCAAAAAAGTGCGTGGGGCGCAGAC
>DLVP01000098.1:288-3744 GCA_003445125.1 Oscillospiraceae bacterium
GTCTGCGCCCCACGCACTTTTTATTCTTCCGTTACGGCAGATTCTTCTCCGACGGTTACAAATTCTCTCAAACCGTCAAAGAGTTTCTCGCCGATGCCGGACACATTCAGCAATTCCTCCACAGTGGCAAACGCGCCATGTTCCTCGCGGTATGCCACTATCGCGGCGGCTTTTGTCTTTCCGATTCCCGGGAGCAATTCCAGCGCTTCCTCGTCCGCCGTGTTGATATTTATACACAGATCTGTCGGTATCTCTTCCGTGGATTGGGATTTCTCAATCTCCCAACTGTCCGTACCGCAGACGATGACTTCTTCTTTGTTTGCCGACTGCCACACAGCCTGTCCGACAAACAGCAGCAAAAAGAAGATGGCAACCGAAAACAAAAACCAATGATTCTTCACTTATTTTGTGCCGAAAATTCGGTCTCCTGCATCTCCGAGTCCCGGAACAATGTACATATGTTCATTGAGGCGTTCATCCTTGGCTGCTGCATAAATCTGCACATCGGGATGCGCCTTTTTCAGCGCTTCGATTCCTTCCGGAGCCGCGATGATGCACATGAATTTGATATTCTCTGCGCCTTTTTCCTTCAGCATACGAATGGCATCCACTGCCGATCCGCCGGTTGCCAGCATCGGATCCAGAACAATGACCTCACGCTCGTTAATATCTGCGGGCAATTTGCAGTAGTATTCCACCGGCTTTGCCGTTTCGGGGTCACGATACAGTCCGATATGCCCGATTTTCGCCGACGGAACCAGGTTCAGCACGCCGTCCACCATTCCGAGTCCCGCACGCAGGATCGGTACGAACGCCAGCTTTCTGCCCGACACGATCTTCGTCTTGGCTTTGGCGATCGGGGTTTCAACCTCGACTTCCTTCAGCGGAAGATCACGGGTAGCCTCATAGCACATGAGCATGGCGATTTCTGCAACCAACTCACGAAATTGCTTGGTGCCGGTGTTCTTGTTTCTCAGAAGGGTGATTTTGTGCTGGATAAGCGGGTGATCCATGATAAACGGTTCCATAGTGTAATATCTCCTTTCACTGTAACCATTTTTTATTTTTCCAGATCCGCGATCTGTTGGATACGTCTTTGATGCCGTCCGCCTTCAAACTCCGTATGCAGGAAAACATCCACCAATTCCACGGCAAGTCCCACGCCCACCACGCGTCCGCCCAGGCAGAGCGCATTGGCGTCGTTGTGCAGACGGGTGTATTTTGCGCTGAAATAGTCGGAACAGCACGCCGCACGGATTCCTTTGATTTTATTTGCCGCCATGGAGATGCCGATTCCCGTACCGCAAAACAGCAGTGCTTTTTCACATTCTCCGCTGACCACGCTCAGGCACGCCGCCTTCGCCATCAACGGATAATCGCAGGATTCGGTGCTGTATGTGCCGAAATCCTTATATTCAATGTTTTGAGAATCCAGATATTTTTTGATTTCCTCTTTCAGGGCAAATCCGCCGTGATCTGCTGCTATGGCAATCATTTTCCTTCTCCTTCCGACATTCGGCTGAGCCGTTCGCGCTGTGCCTGCGGCAATCGCAGATACCGCGGGTTCAGTTCCCCGACGTTCACGCCTTCTCCCTTTGAAAATACCGTCTGCGCGACGAATCCCACAGAGGATGCCCGCTGGAAACGGACATTTTCCGCGCTGAGACGGACATTCGGGAGCGCTTTCATTTTATTATAGCACATTTCTGCGCCGTCGCCAACAAAAATTGTCGTTTTTTGTGTTTTTTTTACGCGCGTTTCCAATTCTTCCAAGGAAACGGCTTCATCTTCGGTCACGCGGGTATAGGTTTCGCCGTCAAAATCAAACGTCGCCGTATACACCTGCGCGCAGCGCGCATCCATCACGGCACAGATTCTTGCGGGTTCGCCGATATTTCGGCACAACGCCTCCAGTGTGGAAACGGGAGCGCACAAAACCTTCCGACCGAAGCCCAGTCCCTTGACCGTCGCAATGCCGATCCGCAGTCCCGTGAAAGAACCGGGTCCGACCGATACCGCCAGTCCTCCGATTTCTTCCAGCGTCAAGGACGCCGCGGACAGCAGCGCGTGAATCATCGGAAGCAGCGTCTGGCTATGGGTCAGGCGGGTGTTCAGATAAAACTCGCCGAGGATTTTTCCGTCCTCCGTAATCGCCGCCGATGCCGCTTTTGCCGAGGTATCAATCGCCAGAATCTTCAAAACGTTCATCTCCCGTGATCGTAATTTCGCGCGTCTGATCGTCGATCCGACGGATTTTTACAAACACGGTGTTCTCCGGAAGATACGCCGTGATGTTCTCACTCCACTCAATTGCCAACACGCAATCGGTGTCCAGGTAATCAAAATAACCGGTTGAATACAGATCATCCGCCGTTTCAATCCGATACATATCAAAATGGTACAGGTTCAGCTTGTCCGATCGGTATTCATTCACCAGCGAAAACGTCGGGCTGCACACATCCCCGCGAAGTCCGAGTCCCTTGGCAAGACCCCGCACAAACGCCGTTTTTCCCGCGCCCAGACCGCCCTCAAACGCCAGGCAGTCGCCGGCATGAATCAACGATGCCGTTTTTTCGGCAAGGGCTTCCGTTTCAGCCACAGAATGTGTATACACCGTCACGCGGAACTCCCCTTTCCTTACAACCTCCGACAGTATACCACACTTTTTTCCTTTTGAAAAGGGCTTCTCAAAAAAATATCGCAAAAAAGGACGTTTTTTCAAACGTCCCCTTTTTCTCATCGTTGTCCGTCAAACTCTGTTTCTTTTGCCGAACGAAGGGCTTCGCCGAAGCGTAAATAATTTAGTACCGTTTGTTTCAGAAAACATGCTGCCTCAACGCATTACCGAATGAGGATTTCACTACAAATAATTTTCGAATCAAGCAAGTCAGTCTTTTGAATTCTCTTGTGCGCAGCTCCTGTCGGAGCGTAAAACAAAATATGTGCCTCATAGCCAATTCCGCTTTTATGGCGATAAAGCTCTTCGTACAGCCACTCCGCACCAACTGTTGGCAGATCTTGCTTGAGTATAGCATCACGAAAGATGAGCGTGTGATAGTTAGAAAACGGGCTGCAAATTGACAAAGTACAGTCTGCATTCATGGTAATACTGCTGACTACTCCGTCATGAAATGAAAAATCTTCCAACAACTTTTCGGGGAGGTTCTCTCTTTCGCAAGCAGCACGGTAAGCCGCACTAACCTCCTTCAGTTTCTCGCGCATGTTCTCGTTTATGGGATTTTGGCAAGTTAAAAACCACTCTTTTGTGAAATAACGCATATCTGCCCAGCTGCTTGAAGCCTCGTCTCTTATTATTGCCCTTGCAAGATTTCCTTCTTAATTTGACAGTATACATAATACCACACTTTTTCCCTTTTGAAAAGAGCTTCTCAAAAAAATGCCGCAATAAAAATCCGCCCGCTGTGCGGGCGGATTTTTCAGCTTGTCAAAAAACTT
>DLVP01000155.1 GCA_003445125.1 Oscillospiraceae bacterium
TTCAAGGATTCCTACGCCAACTCCCTGCTTCCCTTTCTGACGGAAAACTATCGGGAAATTTTAGTAGTGGATCTGCGGTATTTTCAGGATGTCTCTCTTTTGGTCGAAAACCAATCTTATGATGACGTTCTGATCTTGTACAATCTGTCCACGTTTTTGAGTGACACCGATGTGGTAAAGCTCAAGTATTCTCAAATCTTTGATTGATACAACGAACGCCCCGCACATAATTTGTGCGGGGCGTTCTTGCTATTAAATTTCCGAAAAACACGCGGCGCGTGCCCTTGAAAAGAGGCACGCGCCGCAGGTTTTATAACTTTTTTCCGTTGGCGTATACGTCACAGACGTTCAATTCCGAATCCAGAACCACAAGGTCGGCGTCTTTTCCGACTTCAATGCTTCCCTTCCGATCCCCGAGTCCCATCAGTGTCGCCGGTGTCAGAGACGTCAGTCTCGTGGCTTCGCTCATGGAAAGTCCCGCCCGCTGAACCGCAAAACGGAAGGCGCGGTCCATCGTGCCGATACTTCCCGCAAAGCATGACCGATCGGGGAGCTTTGCCACGCCATCCTCCACGATGACGCGGTTTTTCGGTTCTACCGCGCCAAGGTAGCTTTCGGTCACCGTCGTTCCCGACGCACGCATGGCATCCGTCACCAGGCAGACGCGATCTGCCCCTTTGACAGAAACCACCAGCCGCATCAATTCCTTCGGCACGTGGCAGCCGTCACCGATCAGTTCGGCAAAAATGCCTTTTTCGGCATAGGCATACTGCGTCACACCGATATGCACTCGTCCGTCCACCTTATGAAATCCCGAAGTAGCACTGTACAGATGCGTGATGCTCGAAAAGCCTGCTTCATAAGCTGCCTCTGCCTGCTCATAGGTCGCATTGGTGTGTCCCATCGAAAACGACACACCGCTGGACATCAGACGCTCGGCAAACGGCATCACGTACTGAACCTCCGGCGCGCAGGTGATGCGGGAAATGACATCGCGGTTTTCCTCCACCAGCTCGGCATCTTCCTCTGTCGGCGGAACGATCAGATCGGGGCGCTGAGCGCCGCACATCGCGGGGCTCAAAAAAGGTCCTTCCAAATGAAGCCCGACGGCATGGCACGGCAACTGTGCTTTCGTTTTTCGGAACACATCGCAAACCGCCCGTATCATCTCGCGGTTGCACGAAACCAGGGTCGGGAAAATCGTTGTAGTGCCGTGCTGCGCATGAGTGGCACACATACCAATCACGGCTTCGAGAGTGGCATCGCACAGGTCGAACCCGCCGCCGCCGTGCACATGAATGTC
This sequence comes from Oscillospiraceae bacterium, assembly GCA_003445125.1. Lineage (GTDB taxonomy): Bacteria > Bacillota > Clostridia > Oscillospirales > Ruminococcaceae > UBA11540. The sequence goes on from DLVP01000155.1 coordinate 1,304, forward strand.
AACAAACCCGGGAACCACCCATTTTCCTTTCAGATCCACGGTTTCATCGGCATTTTCTTCCCGAAAAGATATGATCTTCCCGTTTTCAACGGTCAGGAAGCGGCTTTCCGATTCTCCGTCCCTGCCGATCAGATGGGCATTTTTGAAAAGCGTTCTCATTTATTATAGACCCGAATTTCCGGCACCGGTGCCTGCAGCGCCTCACGGGTAGCGTAGAGCATCGCGTCGGGGTGCAGCTGGAACAGCGAGCACGGTACGTGACAATCCACTTTACCGGACAGCACCGGACGCAGTGCGCCTGCATTCCAGTCACGAGGCATACACATACGCACTTTCTTTGCCATGAACATTTCCTTCATGCCGACGGTGATGCAATAGCGCGGAATGGCATTGAAATTTCCGCCCGCATTCATGAATCCATTGATGGTACGCGTTTCGCGGGAAACTTCCAGCACACGCGTCTGGCGGTTGAGAAATTCCTCGTTCGTGCAAGGCTCGTCCCCGTACGGCGGTTCGTTGAACGCATAGTGACCGTTAATGCCGACACCGCCGAACACCATATCCGGTACCCCGTATTTTTCGATCAGCTGCAGTACGATATCCGGGTTCTTCGGATCGGGGAAATAACGGTTTTCGGGCAGCACGTTCAGTTCGTCGTCGATCTGAGAATAGAAAATACGATCCATACCGCCGCGGAAAGACAGCGGATCGTTTTTGTCGATATACTCGCCGTCATCCGTGATATACTCATCCATATTGCAGAACACACAGTTTTTCAGGCTGATCCGATGTTTATTGACCAGATAGACGATGCGGGCATAGGGACCGAGCGGTCCGTAAGGAACGATCATGAAGGTGGTTTTGTTTTTACGGTTGTTTTCCTCGATCACCGACAGCACTTCCATGGCGACCTTCCAGTACATATCCACTTCCACGTCGCAGACTTCGAGGCGGATTTTACTGGTCTTTGTCAATTCCTCAATGGGACAGGTATAATAATTTTCCATACTGTTTCCTCACTCTCGTGTATTTGCTTTTATTATAGCGGTAAAAAAATTTTCCCACAAGGGACAAAATTGTCCGTTTCATGCACAATATTGCCATATCTATTGATTTTTTGCCGATTTTCCATTATAATATTGTCCGAAAGGACGGTGTTTCCATGAATCGGGAAATCTATGCCTACCATGTCAAGCACGAAAGCGATCCTCACCGTTTTCTTGACGTCAACAACGCCGGCATTTCCTACGCCTCCGACGCGGACATGACCAGCGAACGCAAAAACGGGAGAAACGACTATCAGTTTCTTTACGTCCGACGCGGCACGGTTCGTGTGCTGGAACACGGAAAAAACGTGCGCGTTTGTGCGCCCGCCTACATCGTTTACCGTCCCTTTGAACCGCTTCTTTACACTTTTTGCAAAGGAAGCGAGGTCTACTGGGCGCATTTTTCCGGAAAATGCGCAGAAGAAATTCTCAAAGACAGTCGTGCGGAGCATTTTTTCGGCGTTGCTGCCGACCGCGAGGAAATCCCCCCTCTATGGCACCGCATGATCCGCACGCTCAAAACGGAGCCGTTGCAGGGCAAAACGCTGTGTGCGGGATATTTTCTCGAAATTCTGGCGCTGGCGTCTGCGTGCGAAAGTTTTGCTGCCGAAGGAGAAAACCGGTATTACGAAAAAATCAAACCCGCCCTTACGGAGATGACCGTCGGGTACACTCCGAAGAAAACCGTGGAAGAATATGCGCAGATGTGCTTTCTTTCAAAATACACATTCATCAAGCTGTTCAAAAAAGCCACGGGGCTTCCTCCGATTGCTTTCATCAACAGCAAGCGGCTGGAGGATTCTCTGTATTTGTTATTGGAAACCGATTACAAGATTGAGGAAATTGCCGACAGCGTCGGGTACGAAAATCCGCTGTATTTCAGCCGGCTGTTCCGTGAAAAATACGGCGTTTCGCCGTCCCGATTCCGCAAAGAAAAGAAATAGATCGGACGAAGGCTTAGTCTTCG
>DLVP01000108.1 GCA_003445125.1 Oscillospiraceae bacterium
CGCCGGAGTGGACGCAGTCCTGCCCCGGACAGTTGCTTTCCGTGACCGATACCGCGCCGTCCGCCGCCGTGACCGTCAGCGTATAGCCGTTATTTGTATAGGTATGCGTGCCGAACTGCGCGAGTGGGAGCCGGTCGAGCTCCTGCCCGTCGGCGGAGACCACGACCGTCAGCGCACCGCTCTGCGGCGGGTCGGCGGCGAGAAACGGCCTGACCGCCAGCGCCGCGGCAAGCGCCAGCACAATATAATTCGCGCCCGCGTTGAGCGCGCCCGCCAAAAGTCCCGTTACCGTGAAGGGCGATTTCGGCTTTTCCCCGTCCTTGCGGGGCAAAAAAGGCAGCAGCACGAGAACGACGAAAAACGAAATCACCACAAATTCCCGCCGCCACGCCCCGGGGAAGGCGGTCTGATGCAGCTTCTGCACGACCGAACAAGCGCCGTTTGCCGCCATGGTGAGAAACGCCAGCAGCAGCCACCTGCCCGACACCTTTCCCTCGCTTTTTCCTCCGCACAAAAGCCACACTGCCAACGCCGCGCACCCGACGCCGATCCACCCGGTGACCGACAGCCGTTCGTTCAGAAACAGCACCGCGTACCCGGCGGGAATCAGAAACGACATCGACGCGATCACCGAAGTCAGTGCCATCGGACCGCTTGCCAGCGCCGCCAGCCCCGCGCACATCGAAAGGCAGAGAAACACGCCGTAGCCCGCCGCATAGGCGACGGTGGGCAAATGCCACCCCTCGCCCGACACAAGCCACAGCACCAGAAAAATTCCTCCGCCGCCGAGCGCCTTGCTGACGTTGAAGGCAGCTTGATTGCCGCCGTTTTTGGTATAACTCTTTCCGAGCACGTTCTGCCCGACCGAGCAGATCACCTGGAACACATAAAGCAGAACGGTCATACCTCCACCTGCTTTTGCGACCAGCCGCATTCGGCATAGCTCTGCGGACGGAAGGCGGCGCGGCGCAGCAGCGACGCCGTAATCTCCCGCGCACCGGAAAACGGCGCCCAATCAAAGGTCGCCGCGCCCATCAGCTGCGCTGCCGCGTATATTCCCGGCGCGTCCTCCTTCAGGGTGTTCCATGTGGTGATCATGACTCCGCGCAGTCCGTAGGTTTTTGCGGTCTCAATATGCGCCTTCTGCGCGTCAAAGCTCAGCCACGGCGCGCCGATGACCTCCATGCCGCAGGTCTCCTTGAGATACACGCTGCTTTCCACCGGCGCGCTTCCCACGCCGTACTGCCAGTCCACCGCCACCGTTTCCTTTGCCAATGCGCCCATCAGCGCGGGGATTTCTTCAGGGTCGCCCGTGGCGGTCGCACACGCAAATTTTCCGCGCGGCAGAAGCATATCCATCCACAGCATCGGGCGTCTGCCCTCCTTCACCACTTCTTCGGTGAGGGCGGAGAGATAGGACGGAAGCAGGCGGCGCAGCGTGTCGTTTCCCGTGAGGTAATACGCCTCATCGCACCCGAGATGAAAAAACTCTCCCTTGCCGAACAGCTCGTCCAGTTCGGCGCGCACCGATTTCAGCAGCGCCGCCGTTTCGGACGACGCAATGTTCCACGCCCAACCGTCGGGCGTGAACAGGCGATGCAGGGCGGGATTCTGATCCAGCACCACGTGCTTGCCGTAGCACACGCGCGAAGCCGCAGCGTGTCCCAGATGATTGAACATCGGCACCGGCTCCATGCCGAATGCGCGGATTGCGCCGATCAGCTCCGCCGCCTCCGCTTTGGAAAACGCCTGCTGCCACGAAAGCTCTTTCAGGCAGTCATAACGGAGACTTCCCCAGAATTCCAGCACCACATGGGTGTACTGGCAAAGTCCCGCCAGACGGATCATTTTTTTGAGAAACTCTTTGTCGGTTTCGGGAAACACGCAAAAGTGAATCATGCGGGTGTTCAAGCCGTACCCGCTTTCCCATTCTCCGCAGGGAATCCGCAGCGTTTCTGCGGAAAGATCAATTTTCATCAACAGCGAAACAATCCCGCGGAACAGCCCCTTTTCGTCGGCGCCGCGCACCGACGCCCCCTGCGAAGTGACGCGAACGGCGTATTCCTTTCCCGCAGGACAGGAAACGGTCGGCGCCACGCCGATTTCAAACACCGTTCCCACCGTCTCGCGGCAGGTCAACACCACCGCTTTTGCCGTGAAGGTCTCAAACAAAAGACGCACGGTCGGAAAATCCACGCCCCTGCCGCAGTGCGCGGCGAGGGACGGACACAATTCAAAAAAATCTTTCAAAACTCTCACCTCGCCTTCATTATACCGCCGGCGACGGGACGCTTCAAGGAGAAAAAACCGCAAAAGTGGACTTTTCCGTGCTTGACAAAGAGAGCCGTTTTTCGTACAATTAACCCGAGGTGATCTTCATGCTTTTTGACGGCGACAATCCCGTGACGGAAATCTGCGACGCAGCCCATCTGACTTGGGATCGCGGCTCTTTCCACGTCAAGGCACGCCCGTACTGTGCGCTCGCGTGGCGCAAGGAGGGAGAAGCGGCGTTTAAATTTCCGAACGGACCGCTGACCGTGAAGGCAGACGACGTGCTGCATCTTCCGCAGAATATGCCTTATATCGCCGAATACACTCCCACCGATTTGTGGGTGATCCATTTCCGCACGCTGTACGACGACGAAATCCCCATGGTGTTTTCCGCGCGAAATCTCCCCGTCGCCGCGCGTTTTGAGCAGGCGCAAACGCTCTGGCGGCACAAAGCCCCCGGTGTGCAGGCGCAGGTCATGTCCCTGCTCTACCATCTCATCGCCGATCTTTCCGTACCGCAAAAAGCCGACGGCGCCTTTGAAAGTGCCGTTGCGGATTTGCAGCAGCGGTTTTCGGAAGTGGATTTTTCCGTTTCCGATCTCTGCCGCAAGCATGGCTTGTCCGAAACCGCCTTCCGCACCCGTTTCAAGGAGCGCTATCATCGGCTGCCGATCGATTTTCTCACCGATCTGCGCCTTGAAGCCGCCCGCCGACGCATTGCCCGCGGGGAATCCATTGCCCTCGCCGCGAAGGAAAGCGGCTTTGCGGACCCGAAATATTTTTCCCGCGTCGTGCGCCGTCGGTGCGGCATCTCGCCGAAGCAATGGCGGCTTTACGGAAGATGATTTTTTTTCGGTTTTGCCCGAACCCGCCGAAGGTTTGTTCCTCCGATCGGTGTGCGGGCATTTTGCACAGGAAAACTGCGGGTACTGCCGCCAAAAAGCGGGCGCGGGGCTCTCCCCCCCGCGCCCGCTTGGCAAGCGTTTTTTGTGCGAAGATTTCCTTCGCGAAAAGCCCTTACGTACCGATTCCCGTCTTCCGAGAAAGGATTTTCCCATGGTACTGATTTTCGGCGACCCTGAGCCGCTGATCTCATGCCAAACGGAACGGGACAACCGTGATTTCCTTGCAGAACAGCAAGCAAATACGGCAGAACCCCACGCTGGAAAAACAGGGCGTTCCGGCTGACTGCCGGAACGCCCTGTTNNGGGGATCGTCCCATACCCTTATGCTTGTGAAAAAATTGTAAAAGCTCACCGGCTATATTCTGATAACCGGAATGTGTAGGATTCACCGGGAGTAATGTCATAGATCACAACGGAGTTATCCTTGAACTTATCTCCGGTGCTCAGAGGAGATAGGTATATATTGCCGGAGTCTACCAGATAACCCGCACTGTCATACATTTTATAACTAATCACATCATACCCGGAATCACTGCTCCCGCTCTTCTTCTCTCCGGTAATCGTAATGATTAGTCGTGGAGAATAGTTTTTTTCAAACTTAAATTCGGCTCCTTGAATTTGAATCACGGATGCCGTGTTGCCCATGAAGTCCTTTACCATCAAATCTATGGGAAATGAATCAAACGTTACTTGAACATCTTCGACAGGCAAGCAAAGCAGAGCATGGCAGTTTACTTCGTCAAACTGAACCGTGTTTTCCTTGTATACGGTGAAATAAACCTTCCCGCTTGCGGACTTTCCGGCTCTGATCTCAGCGGCAGGAATTCTCACATCGGCAAGATACTGTTCTCCGGCAGCCTGACTGGTATAATAGCCGAAATCATCAGGTGAAACAGACTTTGTACAGGTATAAACCTCTTCATCCGCATCATTTACAATTCGAATATCAACATCAACGCCTGCCGACAGGGGCTTATCATTTTTGTCAGCCAAGCCAAAGAAAAGGCTGTAATCGCTTGTTCCCTCGTTATACTGAAAAGCCAGCTTTTGAGTGTTTCAACACGGGATGCCGATGATCCGCATCCACTCAACAACAATGCAATTACAAGTCCCCACATAAGAAAGAATCGTTTCATTTCTGCGTCTCCTTATCTGTCTGTGCCTTTATTGCACAGAACATTTCTTGTTTGAGCAAACGCTTTTTCTTTGGATTCATGCAGTAAGTGCCATTGCACTGATCGCTTAGAGAGCAAGTCTCGCAGATAAGCTGTTCAACCTCCTGCATAATCAGTTCATCATCGCTGGGAAGCTCGTAGACTTCGATCTTTTGGATGCCTGTCGGGTTACGCAGTCCGTAGTCAATCTGTTTTCCGTTTCCGGTTTTTACATAGCGGTAGACCTCGGCACCGAACGAAACACTGTCACCAACGTTGTACTCTTCAAAGCCGGATTTGTCCATCCAGACGTGGTCCTCTTTTCCGTCAAACATTGTCCCATCGGTGTACATCCCGCTGATGAATATCCGCTTGAAGCAAATATGTTTTGACTTAACCTTCTCAATCTGTCCTTTGAAATGAGACATACCCGCATTGAAAAAGCAGTCAGCAAAGTACGGACGGTGTTCCTTACCCAAAGACGCGAATTGAACATCGAGATAATCATCGTAGGAGAATTTCTCTGCACCGAGAACATTATGCCGGGACACCGGGTCAAAAAGAATTATCCCACCTTCGTCTAACACACGATCCTTTTCTCCATAGTAGAGAGCCAAAAGCGATTCTTCATCAGGATACTTGGCAATCAGGGCAGCTGCTTTTTTAAGCCGCTCTTTCCGCTTTTGTTCCTCACAGCGTTCGCGCTCATGCTGCTCCGCAAGAATGCGATCCTCTATGTGTCTGATTTCGCCTTTTGTCAACAACGGCAATAAATGTTCAACGCAATCGTAATCGCCATTTTCCATGCGTGTTTTGAAGCGGACAAGGATCTCTTTCAGCTCCTGAGCAGATAAATACCTTGCCTTGTCAATAGAGCAGCTATGGTAACACCCCGTGTTTATGTTGCCATGCCTATCGCCGTACATAATGGCGGTATTCCATGGGCAAAAATAATGTTCCTTCCGGACGAGCCTTCCTCGCTTCAAGCCCTCCTCAAATTCCGGAAAGACCGCTGGATTGCCACAGCCCTCATGATCCTCCACCCAAAATCCGGAAGGACCCTTATCTGCGTGACGAATCATCACATTGATTGCATCGACCGTTGCTTTTTTCGTTTGCATATTCTTCATAACTGAAACCTCCGTTAATAAGTGCCGCCAAACAGCGACCTGACATATTAACGTGGGCTTTTAGAGTATTTATAAAGATTATAGCATATTTCTTTGTTCTTGTCTATCCTGCTTGCTTGGCGGAACTGGCAAAGACAGTTGCCGAATTCAGAGATTTTGTCGCTGCTAATGATGTGTTGCTTATGGAAAGGAACTCCGTTGTTCATTAGATGGTGAACAACTAATTGTAATCATGCAATAGCGAAAGGATAGTGAGCGAAGTACACGGATCGCAGAAGCGCGGAATAATGAACAAAATTATCGTTTCGGCAAACGTCTTTCTTGTCCTCGTAAGAATTGGCTTGAGAGAGGGATTTCTGTACCATTTCCTGAAAAAGACATCTGAAGCGTTATGGATATGGGTTGGAAATCGGCATTTGTCTGACGCATGAGTGGTACTTGTGCAAGGGTATGGGCATCGTTGCCTTTGAGTTTCGCGTTACTCACAGGTAAGCTAACCTTTAATTATCGACCTTAAATCGCACAAAACCAATTCTATTCATCTGCGAAGACAAATACAAAAGAAAAAGGGGTATGTACTATTACGGCACAAGCCCCTTTTGTCAGCAACCCTTGCCCGGCAAATGCCATAGTATTTGTTTCTTAAAATCTGTTTTCTTCCGATATGTCATCGCTGTTGTCAAAAACGGCAGCGCGAAATTTTCCGGAATCGGAAAATCCCACTTGCGTTCCGATCACAGGGCACGATCCGACGCACGGAAGTTTTTGCCGTTATTTTTGAATCGCCTCGCGCAAGCCCTTTTCGGGCGCTTCCTGCGGGAAATATTCCAGTCCGCAGTACCCGTCGTACCCCGCCTCGTCCAACGCGGCGAAAATGTACGGATAATTCAGCTCGCCGTCCGAAAGCTCGTGTCTGCCGCGGCTTCCCGCCGCGTGCAGATGTCCGACCTTTTCCAGATTCGGCAGCAGATGCCGCAGAATGTCGCCCTCGGTGATCTGCTGATGGTAAATGTCAAACAGCACCTTGACGTTCGGCGAACCTACCTCGTCAATCATCGCAAACGCCTCGGCCGAGGAGGAAAGGTAATACCCCGGGTGGTTCACCGTCAGATTCAGCGGCTCGACCAGCAGGGTCACGCCCGCCGTTTCCAGCATCGGCGCTGCCGCGCGCAAGCCCTCGACAATGCTTTCGTGCTGTTTTTCGCGCGGCGCGCCGGTATCGTTGCCCACCTGGGTAATCAATCGGCGGCAGTCCAGCAGCTTTGCAGTTTCCAGCGTTTTTCCGAGATGCTCAAGATACGTTTGGCGGCTGTTCGGATCGGTCAGGTCAAAAAAGGTCGTGCAAAACGCCGCCAGCGGCAGCCCGTCCAGTTGTTCCCTGACCTTCTGCGGGTCGCGGTCACCCAGCTGCCAGCACTCGACCGCCGCCGCACCCGCTTTTTTTGCGGCGGGAACGCCGCGGGCAAAGTCTCCTGCGAAAACCGCATCAATACAAACCGAAAATTTCATATTCTGTCCTTTCTGCGACAAATGCGCCGCCGGACATACGCCTGTATGTCCGGCGGCGCATCATTTCGTCCGCTTGATATAAAATCAGACCACGCCCTGAGCCATCATTGCGTCGGCAACTTTCAGGAATCCGGCAATGTTTGCACCTGCCACCAGATTGCCCTCCAAACCATACTCTTTGGAGGCGTTGTAGGCATTGTGGAAAATGTTGACCATGATGTCCTTCAGCTTGGCATCGACTTCCTCGAACGTCCACGAATACCGCATGGAGTTTTGGCACATTTCCAATCCCGACGTTGCCACGCCGCCCGCATTGGCAGCCTTGGCAGGAGCGAACATGACGCCCGCCTTCAGGAAGGCTTCGATCGCTTCGGGCGTGCTGGGCATATTCGCGCCCTCGCACACGGCGGTCACGCCGTTTTTGATCAGCAGCTTCGCGCTCTCGCCGTCCAGCTCGTTCTGCGTTGCGCAGGGAAGCGCGATGTCGCAGGGAATCGACCAGATGCCGTGGCAGCCTTCGGTATACACTGCGCCCTCTACGCGCTGTGCATACTCGCGGATTCTTCCGCGCTCGACCTCTTTAATCTGCTGAACCACGGGCAGCTGAATACCGTTTTTGTCATAGACATAGCCGTTGGAATCGGACATTGCCACCACTTTGCCGCCCAGCTGCATTGCCTTTTCCGCCGCATAGATTGCCACGTTTCCGGAACCGGAGATCACGATTGTCTTACCCTTGACGGAATCCTTCTTCATGCAGGAGAGCATTTCCTCGGTGAAATACAGCAGTCCGTAGCCGGTTGCCTGTGTACGGGCGAGAGAGCCGCCGTAGGACAGTCCTTTGCCGGTGAGAACGCCGGAGAACTCATTTCTCAGACGCTTATACTGACCGAACAGATAGCCGATTTCTCTGCCGCCCACGCCGATGTCGCCGGCGGGAACGTCGGTGTCCGGTCCGATGTACTTGCAGAGCTCAGTCATAAAGCTCTGGCAGAAGCGCATGATTTCCGCGTCGGATTTTCCTTTGGGATCGAAATCGGAACCGCCCTTGCCGCCGCCCAT
>DLVP01000128.1:0-4688 GCA_003445125.1 Oscillospiraceae bacterium
GTGTTCGTCGGTCAGCACCAGATCGAAATCGCGGATCAACGTATCAGGCAGCTTAAAACGCGGCTCATGCAGACGGATACAGCAGGGCATATTCTGATAATCGCGGTTGAGATTGCTGTCCAGCACCAAACGCACTCCCGACAGGTCAAACGCTTCGTCGGCGGCGTATTCCAGAAAATCGCCCGCCTTGCCGACCCAGAGATTTTCCTCTCCGCGTTCCTTCCCGTTATGCACCGTGTCATTGCTACACGCCACACGTTCGGAAAGCTCGCTGACGCGGCGGGAGACAAACGGAAGGTAACAATCATCCGCCATCAGTGTCTGCTGCAGGGCATCGATATCCACGGTATCCGTCGTCTGCCCATTCTTCACCATTTGCGCCGCAGCGGTACCCACCGCCTGCCCCAGCACGGCACAGGTTGCCATCACGCGCGACGAAGAAAGCGCCGCATGGGTGACGCTGATATTTCTTCCCGCAAACAGCAGGTTTTCCACATTCTCCGAACACAGCGCGCGAAACGGAATTCCCCAGGGAGAGGGCGCGGCGTGGTAAACTGTCGGATAGGATGTTTTATGATTCATGCCCGCCGGGAAATGGTCGTCCATCGTCCAGCCCGCATAGCCCACCACATCTTCAAACCGTCCCTCGGCACGCACGTCATTCTGCGTCACCGTTGTTTTCCCGACATAGCGGCGGCTCTCGCGCTTGCCCGGAAGCATTCCGACCCATTCCAGCTGAAAGTTCTCCGCGCCGTGGTCGCCATGATTTTTGATGTGATCCCACACGCCGTAGGCGCTTTTATACAGTTCGTCGCGGTATCGGTCGGTATCGTGAATTGCGTCTCCGTCGCCGCCCAGCTCGATCCACCAGAAATTCGACGACAAATCGTGTTCGCGAAACGGAAGATCGGCATCGGTCGGATAGGAATACGCCCAGGAGGGCGGCGTGAATTTTTTCGGGGAATCCGTCTCCCGCACCTGGAAAAGGCAGCTCATGCCCATGGTCTTTTGGTCGGCGGTCTCCGGCTCGATCGACTCGTCAAACTTCGAACACGCCTCTCTGCCGTACCGATAGTGCGCACCCGTCAACGGCGCCAGAATACTGTCTCCCGAACAGTCCGCAAAAAATTTTGCGCTTACCACATGGCGGGTTTCGCACACGCCTTCCCACGCGGTCACACTCACAATCCGCCCGCCGTCACACCGTGCGTCCGTGCAGCTCGTATTCAGCAAAAGCGTCAGATTTTCCTGCATCGACGCCTTCTGAAACAATACGCCGTCCCAAAGCGGATAGCTTAGCTGCGGATTCTGATAAAAATTCTCAAGCATCAATTCTTCCACAATGCCCGTTTCCCGATTGTTTTCGCCGTGCGCTCCGCAGATCCACATCCGGATTTCGCTTGACGCATTGCCGCCGAGCACGCCGCGATCCTGTATCAGTACCGTGCGGATTCCGTGTCTTGCCGCCGCAAGCGCGGCACAAAGCCCTGCCATGCCTCCGCCGACCACACAAAAATCCGCCGTATGTTCCATGATTCTCATGGTTTTTCACCTCGTTTGTTATTTTACCTTCTAAATTTTGGAAACACCTTGACTTTTTTCGGCAAAATCTGTAAAATTATGCTTAGGTGATTGATATGAACAGGGATATCCGAGCCATTGATTCCTACATCCGCTATCTGCGGCAGGACTGCGGCTTACTGGTCACGCTGCACCCGATGACGTCAGAACCGATCATCGGAGAATACTTTTCCGCGTACAACGTTCATTTTTGCCGCTACTGTCTTCAATTGAAAGCGGACCATACCCTATGGGAGCATTGCGTCCATAAACAGACGAATGTCTGGGAGCGCGTCAAAGAGGGAGAATTTATCGGCGTGTGCCATGCAGGCGTGCTGGAATTTGTCTATCCGATCCGTTCAAATAATGACGTGATCGGGTTCATCAGTGTCAGCGGCTATCGCACCGAAAACGGCGCTTCTTATGTGAGCCGACTCGCCAAAAAGTACAATCTTGACTATGATACGGTCATGTCCTCCTATCGTACCCACCTTTCTGCCAAAGTACCCGACAAGTCGGAAATAGACACCTTGCTTCACCCGCTTTGCATGATGCTGGAGCTGGCATATTCCCATGTGGGAAAGCCTGCGGAAAACAGCGATGTCTTTTCCGATATTCTTCATTTTGTCAATATCAACGCCACTACCGAGCTTTCACTCCCGTTGCTTGCCGCGCATTTTTCTTACAGTCCGTCCTATGTCAGCCACGCATTCCGAAAACACACGGGAAAAACCTTTTCGGAATACCTGACCGAACGCCGCATTCACGACGCGGCGGCACTGCTGAAAAACACCGACGGTTCCGTCACGGAAATTGCCTTTGCCTGCGGATTCAACGACGGGAACTATTTTTCCAAGGTTTTCAAAAAACAGCTCGGAATGTCTCCGCGGCAATACCGAAAATCAAAATAGCGAACGGACTTCTGTCATGATGCCCGTTCGCTTTTTAATATGAATTGTGAAAATCACCTGCCGGATTTTCGCGGGGAGAAATTCAAAGAAATGCTTTTTTGCCGTTGCAATTACCCGCTTTACCATCCCGTGTTATATTACCGTTGATAATTCCGTGGCGTTCTGCAATTCGTTCCAATGTTTCAAAATCAAAAGCCTGCAATCATCTGAAGAACGAAGTTCTCTTAAATCATCGGCAGTAAGGCAGACGATGTGCAGATTGCCGGATGCAAGTCGCTGTATTTCCTCTTGCGCGTCGGCGGTAATCCCATTGGACGCAAACAAAATTGCCGTTTTGTTTCCCTTCATGGTGGAAATATGGGCAATGTTGCGGATTTGATGGATATCCACATGCGTATTCCAATTTTTGCACTCTACTAAAATATATGCTCCTAATTGCCACAGTTCGCCGTCCAAAGAAATATTGGCAATGCTCAAATCGATTTCCTGCGCCCCTGCTCTGATTCGGCGTCCCGTAATTTTCCATCCTGCCACATGATTTAAAACATACGCGGCAACATCCTCCCAAAGAACCCCTTTGGTATAAATATCGGTTTCGCAGAGCGCCCGATCGATCATTTCCCGCAATTTGCAGGAAGAAAATGAGTAGTGAGAAAATGTCGGGTTTACCAATGACCACAGATATGGCAAATAAACATAACGGGAGTTTAGTGTTTGAAGCAGATCTTTCGATATGACCGGTTCATCCTCACCCTGAAGAAATTTGCGGAAATCGGCAATATGTATAAGCGAAGCGCGATGGTACAGTTCTTCGGAAATAATCGGAGTTGGTTCTGTCGTCAGACAAATATTTTCCTGCAAAAACTCCAAAAACCTTTCGTAAACATTGCGAATGCCGGATGGATCCCAATCAATGTCGATATCGCACATAAGTATAAAAATACTTTGTGCCACTCCTCACTGATATCATCGGGTTGAAACCGTTTTCCGTATGCGTAAATCGGATTTAATACTATCAATTGTATATTTGATGAACAGAAAGCTCCCCAATTTCCCGGATGAAGCGTTTCTTTTGTATAGGGAGCCGCTTCGCTCAAATATAGCTGATGACCGCCTTCAAAAAACCAACCGCCATGAGCCGTCTTCTGCGTCCGGGATGGAAGCAATTACTTTTCGATCCACAAAATCCCGCATAAAAAATGACCGTGTTATCAATTGTTTTCCGCAGAGTTCGGGCTGTTCCCGTTCTGACCACAGGGAAACAACCGCGTCAACAATCGCATTTTCATTTTCGTTGCATAAGCAGTATATACAGTTGATTGCAATGTCCCCGTAATCATAAGAGACTCTTTTCGGGAAATGGTTTAGCTGAGCGCAATAGAACTCCTGAACACAACGAAAAAAGACATTTCCGACATCATCCAGCTTTGATGTGTCAGTTTTAATCCGACTGCCGTTCAATATTCTTCGGAAATTCTCCCTTAACTCATTTTCAAAAATTGAACTTACAAAATTCGCTTTATCTTTAGAGCCGACAACAGCAAAAATATGTACCGCATTTTCGGCTTCATCCACCATTTCCATAATCTTATGATACAGCGAATTTCCAATATAGCGATATGTATCCGCTTGTTCCGTGAACACCTTTCCGGTTTCTTCATATCCGCGAATATATACGTACAAAAGCCCCGCTGACGAAAACTCTGCGGTCATAAAGTCTCCTTCCATTCGCCCGTTATCCTTGTTTGATACAACGGCGGATAACCGGGACAAGATGTTCAATGCTGTCCCGACAATCTTCTTTCAACCATTCATTGACAATTGCCATCAGTCCGCTGATATGGAATTTCATCACATATTTTTGATCCTCCGGCGGCACTCCGAACCGATTCAAGATCGGTGTAAAGACATGGCAGTTTAATTTCTGATATGCATCTGTCATCCGCAGTGTCGATGTCTGTTCCACGGTGGCCTTAAAAATGCGCCGATGTTCCTTGATGTAGGTAAGATACGGAGTCAGATATTCCGGAGTGATGAGGTGGAATTCGTCAAGCGGACGGTTCTGCATTTTTCCAAAAACTCCACCGTATCGTATGGCATGAATGTCACAAATTCGTCGATGTAAATAGATAAAAAGTAAAATCGGCAAGTATTTTACAAAACTTGCCGATTTTGGTGCGGGTAAAAGGACTTGAACCTTCACGAAGTTGCCCCCAC
>DLVP01000128.1:4729-4920 GCA_003445125.1 Oscillospiraceae bacterium
CCAATTCCGCCATACCCGCATGTATTTCGCGTCGAACTCATGCCGACGCGAAATATTATATCATAGTTTTTTGTTCTTGTCAATCACTAAAAACGAATTTTTCGCGATTTCTGCGGAATTTCGCACCGTTTTTATTTTATTACACTGTAATTGCCGCTTAGAAAGCCTGCTTTTCACAGATCCTCGCGCGG
>DLVP01000118.1:0-258 GCA_003445125.1 Oscillospiraceae bacterium
GTTCAAACGCGATCTTATTCACGCCGTGATCTTTTGCAAATTTGACAAACTCTTTCCAGTACGGGATCAGCTTTTCATTCCACTGCCAATCCAGAATTTTCAAATAATCCTCCGGCCACGGGCAGGTAACCCAGTTCGGATATTTGGAATTTTCGCTGTCACCGGCGCAACCGGAAAACGTATTGATCTGATGAATTCCGAGTTTTTCAGCCAGCAGTACGCAGTTGCGCAAATCGTGGTCAAATGCTGCTGCCACTT
>DLVP01000118.1:345-3097 GCA_003445125.1 Oscillospiraceae bacterium
TCGCCTTGAATTCTTCCAGCTTTTTCTCATCGTGCAGCAGCACTTCCGGATCGCAATGTGCCTTTCCGGGATATCCGCCGCAGCCAATCTCCACCATTTCAATACCCAAAGACTTGAAATATTTCAGCGCGTCTTTCAGGTTCATATTGTTCACTACGCAAGTGAAAACACCTAATTTCATACAAATCCTCCATTCGTTAGATACATTATCACCAGTATATAGCATTTTTGCAAAAAAATCAATCACTATTTTCGTTTTTTATCTTGCCAAGAAGCGTCGGATATGATAAAATAGACAAATGGAAAACACTTGAAAGGAAGATTCTATGTCCGGACATTCCAAATGGAACAACATAAAAAGAAAAAAGGAAAAGACTGACGGTCAGAAGGCGAAGATTTTCACCAAAATCGGTCGTGAAATGGCAGTTGCCATCAAGGAAGGCGGATCTTCCGATCCTAACTCCAACAGCAAGTTGCGCGAATTGATTGCCAAGGCAAAAGCGAACAATGTGCCGAATGACAATATCGAACGAATCATCAAAAAGGCAAGCGCCGATGACAAAGCCAATTATGAAACGGTGGTGTACGAAGGATACGGTCCCTGCGGCGTCGCAGTGATTGTGGAAACACTGACTGACAACCGCAACCGCACGGCGGGCGACATCCGTCATTATTTTGATAAATACGGCGGAAATCTGGGAACCACCGGATGCGTTTCCTTTATGTTCACCGAAAAAGGCGTGATTATTGCCGACGGTGAGGATGTAGACGAGGACAAAGCCATGGAGGATTTCATGGAAGCCGGTGCTGACGACTTCAATTTTGACGACGAGGATACCATCGAAATTATCACCGCTCCTGCCGATGTAACCGCTGTCGCCACGGCAATTGAAGAAAAAGGCTATAAAGTCATTTCTGCCGATGCTGCTCAGGTTCCGTCCACCTATACTTCCATTGACGATCCGGATACAGCGGTTAAAATGAGCCGCCTGCTGGAAATGCTGGAAGACAATGACGACGTGCAGAACGTGTGGCACAACTGGGAAAATCCGACGGAAGAATAAATCAACCGTCACCCCCACCTTATAAGTATTTTTATGAGTTCGGTTTTCACCGAACTCATTTTTCATTTAAAACAACGGCAATGCCGCTTTCAGGTGCGACATTGCCGTTGCTGCAGATCACATCTGTTCAATGTGATATACATAGTCCAGAGTCGAAAGCGCCTCAATAATATCCGTATGCGTCTTATACTTCTTAAGCTCCTGACTACTGATGGAAATTGAAATAGAGTACACACTCAATCCGGAATTGACATATGCGGGGTTCAATTCAATATCGTCAATTTTCATTCCGAGTTCACGTATCGTAGTGACAAAGCTCTGCAAATGGCAGGCGTTTTTCAATTCCAGATGAACTTCAAAATGGTTAGAACGATCTTTGAGATAGCTTTCAAATGCCGGTAAAAGTGACAAACAGCACATATAGGTAGCATAGGCAATCAAAGCAACCGTATAGAATCCCGCGCCGATGGATATTCCCAACAATCCGCACGCCCAAAGCCCGAAGGAAGTCGTCAAACCCTTAATCTGACTGCGGGAACTGAACAAGGTGGAATTCACACTGATGATGGCAATACCGATAATGGCGGCGCCGGAAATCATGAAAGAAAGCGCTCCGTTGTTGTATGCCAATCCCAGATAAATATCCAGCATAACCGCAAGAGTTGCGGCAAGAGAAACAAAAATGAACGTACGCAATCCGGCGGCGTGCCGTTTGCTGGAACGCTCGCACCCAATCGTTGCCGCAATCAGGACGGACAGCAAAATGCGAACGGCGATGCTGATCCAGGAAAAATTTGTTGCCTCTGCATGAAGAAAAACGGCGATCGAATCCGGTGTTTGAAAATTCATTATGACCCTTCCTTTCAGTGACGGTTATATGACGTGCGCCGCAGCGCGTGGATGCTTCGGTACTGTTCCTCTGCCGCTTCCGTAAATGCCTGTTCATTTGCCTCAGGCGAAGGCAGCGACGGCTGAGGAAGCCCTTCCTGAATCTTACGGATACGTTCGATCAACTTTTCAACCTCTGTTTTCGGCTGACCGGTGACAGGACTGATATCTTCCACCGCAACCAGTGATTCAATGTCCTTGAAATAGGATTTGGAAAGATACAATGACAGTTTGGCGCAAACCGGTCCGATCAGTTCATACAGAACACTGGACGCAAGTATCACTGTTTGCAGCGCTTTACCGGTCTCCCCGCCCAACGTGCGTGCGCCCAGAGCCGCAAGTCCGATGGCGACTCCCGCTTGCGGGATCAACGCCAATCCCAGGTAATTGCGAATTTCCGACGAAGAATGAACCATCCAGGCTCCCAAATAGGACCCCACATACTTTCCGAGAATACGAACAACGAAATACAGAACTCCGACCAAAAGCAGCGGAACATTTCCCACAGCCGCAGATGTGCCGAAGAGTGCTCCCAAATCAAAGCACGCACCACTTCTCACAAAGAACAGCAGGAGAATCGGCGGACTGAAGTATTCCAGCTGTCGAAACATTTTTTCATCGTCCGTGATGTTGATGTAAACCGTTCCCATCGCCATACATCCCAAAAGCGGAGAAATCTCCAAAAGGGCACAGATTCCGCAGAACGCAAGCAAAGTTGCAATGGTGATAATCAATCGGTTGTCGGTCGAACGGCGCTTTGGCATGAGTAACTTCAGGACAAGACCAAACAGTCCGCCCAG
>DLVP01000190.1 GCA_003445125.1 Oscillospiraceae bacterium
AAAGTTTTTTGACAAGCTGAATCGGGCACCTGTTCAGGTGCCCGATTTTTTTACTGCGGTTGCGGAAACTCGCCGAGTGTCTTTTGCAGGGCAATGTTTTGCAGTCCGTCGTCTATTCCGATGATTTTTACATCCAACAACCGTTGAAGGATTTCCAAAAGAATCTGCGGATTCTTTGCCAGAAGCGGTCCGAGCGCCCAAGTGCCGAAGAAGTTTTTGTAAAGAATTCCTTCGGTTTTTCCGATGTCTTTCTGTGAATAACTCACCTCAAACAGAGGGTTCTCAATGTCGCCGATCAGATAAGACGTGCGGTTAATCAAACCGTAAATTTCGGTTTGCTTGTTGAACACGGGTTTTGCGGTGAAGTCGTCAAGAAAGACTTCACCCGTGAGTTTGGCTTTGTAATCAAACAGCCCGACGGCGGAGGTGATGGTTCCGTCTGCATCCTCGATTTCGGAGCCGAAAAGAATCTGTGCGTTTCCCGTAATCAGAAACACTTTGCCTTCTTCGACAGCCTTGCGGATTTCTTCTCCGTAGCCGCGCAGATGCGTTGCCGCCATGACGGCATTTTTGTCTTTTCCGGGGCCGATGTAGATCAGGTCATATTCCGAAAAACTCAATTCGTCGGTCAGACTTTTTTCTGTGACGGTATAAGGAACTTTCAGCAGTTCCAATTGATATTCCAACGCCATGATGTTTCCGCGGTCTCCGTAAAGGTCCATCATGTCACTGTAAAGCCAAAGAATACGGATTTCCTTCATGCACGTTCACCTTCTTTATGATCACGGATTGTGTCGATAATTGCTTTGGCATCGTAAAGTTCCGTCAGAACATACACAGTGCCTTTGGTTTTTTCGATGGTTTTGTTCAGCTCGGAAAGCTCCGTTTCCACCAGCACCGTATCGACATCAAAGTGATCCAATTTCAGCCGCACTGCCAGATCATAGGCGCGGGGACCTGTGCAGATAATGTGATCAACCTGATTTTTCAGGCGGTGGAAAGAAATGTCGTACAGCCAAGTGGTGTCTTTGTTATGCGTGTGATTGATATTGTTGACATAGACAATCACGGTCTTTTTCTTGTCGTCCGCTTCCAGCACATAAGAGATCGACTGATCGAAGGACACGGGATTCTGGTTCTTGGACAGAATCATGACCGCTTTTCTTCCGCTGCCGATGTCAAATTCGTCAAACCGCTGCTTGCTGACCACAAAGGTGCTTGCGGCGTCACAGACTTTCTGCAGTTCCATGCCCACCTCACTGCACAAAGCAACCGCCGCAGTAATATTGAGAAAATTGAAAGCGCTTTTGTAATTGGTGGTCACTTTTTTGCCGTTGATCGAGAAACATCCGTTTTTGAAATCAACATCGCGCGCCTCGTATTTGGCGTCTGCGGAATGATAGCCGCACTTTGAACAGGAGAACTTTCCGATGTGGTTGTAATGGAAAAATTCATAGTTCATCGGTGCAAAGCATTTCGGGCAGACCTTGCAGTCATGCGTGATATTCACCGATTTTTCGGTGGACAACGGCGTTTTGTCCATGGCATAATACACACGATCGTTTTCCGGTGCCAAAAGTGAACTGATCGGATCGCAGGCATTGAGTACGAGTTTGGTTTGCGGTTTGATTGCCTCTGTCAGTTTGGAGATGATCACATCGACGTTTCCGTTGCGGGTCAGCTGATCCCGGAACAAATTTGTGACCAACATATAGTCGGGAGAGAAGTCTTTGAAAATCAGCCTTGAAAAACGTTCATCCACTTCCAGAACCACAAAATCGGCATCAATCTGTCCGTTGAGACGGCTTCCGGTGATCAATGTAGTGGCAACACCGCCGGTAAGATTGGAACCTTTGGCGTTGTTGATTACGGAATATCCGCCGGATTTGAGAATGTGCGCCACCATATTGGCGGTGGTAGTTTTCCCGTTGGAACCCGTAATTGCAAGAATCTTGCCCTTGAATTTGAATTTTCCGAACAGATTCGGGCAGATTTTCAACGCAACCTCGCCGGGAATATTGGTAGATTTTCCGAAAGGCTTTCCGATCAGATGCAGGAGCTTTCCTATCAGTAAAGCAAAACAAAACTTCATAGTAACACCGCCGTTTAAAGTATAATTCTGATTCTTCGCTTCAAAATAACAATAGTATATTACCACAGTTTTTGCAAAAAGTCTACTTAAAATTATGAAACGGAGCCGAAATGAAAACAGGATTTGATTTTTCTTCAAATACAAAGTTGTTGGACAAGTATTTGAGAATCAGCGAAAGCTTTGATATGATCAAACGCGTGGTTGTGACCGGAGGGCGGATGTCTGCCATGTATATGGTGGACGGTTTTGTGAAAGACGCCGTAATGGAAAAAATTCTGGAGTTCGTGATGTCTGCCGATGTGGACAAGACGCAGAAACTTAAAACCGCCGAAGATTATGCCCGCGAATTTATCCCGTATGTAGAGGTGTCATTTACCGATGAAATCGATGAAATTTCCACGGCAATTCTTTCCGGAACCATCGCCTATATCATTGACGGTTATCAGAAAGTTATTCTGATTGACGCCAGAA
>DLVP01000203.1:0-1065 GCA_003445125.1 Oscillospiraceae bacterium
AAGCCTTCCGCACACGGCACGCATCCACGCCATATGGACATTGGAGGTGAGAATGCCGAAGTGGTAGAGGGTGGTATCCGGAATCAAAAAAACAGCATTGCTGGCGATGACGTCTTTGGAAACGAAGCCTATTGGAATATATTTGCGCTTTTCCGAGGAAGTGCTCGGAACTAATATATAGTCGGAATCGGGCTGTGCGATTTGGCAGAATAAGGTGGGAGTTTCCGCAAACTTGCGGGTAGCAGAAGCAGCACTGTTTAAACGAAAAGCCCGTACACTTTCCACACGTTTCAGAACTGTGGCGCATTGCCGAATTTCGTGCGGATTGGCATTTACTAACCAAAGACACCAACGAATTTCATTGTTTATAAAATCATAAGCACCTACATATCGATGAATCCATTTGGCAGATAATGGCTCTTTTCTAATCAGTTCATCTTTCTCTTCGTCTGTAAGAATAAATCCTCCGCCGTCGCGCGGCATACTGCCGAACCGCATTTTCGGGACGGAGCAAAGCGGTTGTGAACGGCTTTCGATAAACACCTCGGGAGCATCAAGAAGATAAGAATTGATCTGCTTGACAAGGCGCATGGAAGTGCCGTCAAAAATCATCTTTTGGGGACGGTCATGTACAGCAAATCCAACGATGACGCAATGAACGTGGGCTTTTACTTTTGCTTCGCTGTCCCAAATGAATGTCCGATAGGCAAATTGTATGCGAATATTTTTGTTGAACAGCGGCTGCCACATGGTGACCGCTTGTTGTCCCTGACAAATAGAATTTGTAGAAACAAAACTGACTGTGATATTTGTGTGTTGAATATAGTCGGCGGCTTTGTAATACCAAGCGGATACATAGTCCAGTTCCCCAACGCCCTTGACATCTCCTATTACGGCAATCATATCGGCTTTCTGCTCTTTGGAGGCAATCATACCGCCCACAAACGGCGGGTTGCCCATGATATAGTTCAGCTTGTCCTTCGGTACGACACTTTCCCAATCGATGCGCAGAGCGTTGCCCTCAGCGATGTTTGCATACGATTTCAGCGGGAGAAAATTTAGATT
>DLVP01000203.1:1111-3056 GCA_003445125.1 Oscillospiraceae bacterium
TTCCTTCATCGCCTGCGACTCGGCAATCCACAGGGCGGTTTTGGCGACTGTCACGGCAAAATCGTTGATTTCAATGCCGTAAAATTGCCCGATTGACACTTTGATTGCGTCGCCGTAGTCAAAGAAAATCTGGTTTTTCTCGGTCATTGCCAAAATTTCGTTTTCCATGCGGCGCAGGGAAATATACGTCTCCGTCAAAAAGTTACCCGAACCGCACGCGGGGTCGAGAAACGTCAGCCCCGCGATTTTTTCGCGCAGTGCCATTGCTTTTTCTTTGCGGGTCTTGTCCACTTTGATTGCTTTGACCGCTTCCCATTCGTCGCGCAGATCGTCGAGAAACAGCGGGTCGATCACTTTGTGAATGTTTTCAATCGACGTATAGTGCATTCCTCCGCTTCGGCGGGTTTCAGGGTTCAGGGTGCTTTCAAACACAGCGCCGAAAATCGTTGGGCTGATCTGCGACCAGTCAAAATCCTCGCTTGCCTTGTGCAGGAGCAAATCGATAATCTCCTGCGTGAGATTCGGAATTTCGATGTTTTCATCGGCGAACAGACCGCCGTTGACATACGGAAACGATGCGAGCATTTCATCCAGATACGGATCGCGGTTTTCGGGCTTCGTGTCCAGCACGGAAAACAGGTCAATCAGCGCACGCCGCACATCCTTCACGGCAAAACTGCGGATATAGTCATAAAATTTTCTCG
The DNA here is from genome assembly GCA_003445125.1 of Oscillospiraceae bacterium. Lineage (GTDB taxonomy): Bacteria > Bacillota > Clostridia > Oscillospirales > Ruminococcaceae > UBA11540. Next base: position 1,816 of record DLVP01000203.1, read on the forward strand.
GCGTGCCGAAAATTCCCGCGTCCTCGGCATACAGACAGAACACCAGCCGCACACAGAGAATGTTCAGACTGTGCAGAGTAGCACTGTCCTGCGGGCGGAGATACTGCTTCAGAATCGCGTCGTACAGTTTGCCCACCAGTTCACCCGCTTGAATGGACACTTCCTCCTCGCGGTGCAGAAGCTCGTTCTTTTCCTCGGTGAGAAACTGCAATCGGTAGTATTCCTTTCCGAGGTCCTTGAGCAGGATGCTTTCCGGTTCTCCCGTGGGCTTTTCCATATCATAGATGAGAAATTCTTCAAAATTGCAGGTGATGATCCAGCGCGGTCGGCGGGAATAGGGGAGTGCCGCCGAATAACGCTGCGCCTGCTGAAAGGGATTGAGGAGAGTACCGTCGGACTGTCTGATCGGCGCGCGAAGGTTCACGCCCCGTTTTTTCTGTTCAATCAGCACGTGAGTGGAGGGAATATAGGCGTCAATAAAGCTGGTGTGGTCGAGCATGACGCGTTCTTCAAACTGTATAAAAGTTTCGGGGGCTTCCACACCCAGCACATCCCGCGAAAAGCTCAGCCAGAAAGACTGACTGTCGCTTTTTTCGTCTCCGCGTGTTTTCCAGTATTCCGCAAACGCCTTAGCGGCTCTTTTTCTGTCGTTTTCCGTCATGAAGGTTCCTGCTTTCCGTTCAATCGTTGAAAATGAAATCATCTTGTCAAACAATCACAGTATATCACGAAATTCAAAAAGTGGCAACGGAAAGTGAAAAATTTCCGCGGAAAATGAATATTCCTATTGACACGGTAGGAAAATAACGGTATAATACCCAGTGGATTGATAGGAATTAAATCCGACGGAAAGGAAACCGTGCTATGATGATCTCATCAAAGGGTCGCTATGCGCTGCGGGTAATGCTGGATATGGCGGAACAGCGCGACAGCGGCTATCTTCGCTTGCGTGACGTTGCCGATCGGCAGAACATTTCACGCAAATACCTGGAAAGCATTATGAATATGCTTTGCAAAAGCGAGCTTGTGGAAAGCGCCACGGGAAAAACGGGTGGGTACAAGCTCAGACGCGCGCCGGAGGAATATACCGTCGGCGAGATTTTGCAGGCGGTGGAGGGCGACCTTGAACCGATCGCCTGTCTGACCGAGGGAAGCAAAAAATGCGAGGGCGCAGGCTCGTGTTACATCCTGCCGTTCTGGCGGGGACTGAAGGAACACATTGACGGCTATGTCAACAGCTA
>DLVP01000110.1:0-6129 GCA_003445125.1 Oscillospiraceae bacterium
GCATCTGCTGTTCGCCGCCCGACAAGGTCCCCGCCACCTGTTTTTTACGTTCTTCCAGGCGGGGGAAGATTTCATACACACGCTCAATATCTTCTTTGATGGCTTTTTTATCTTTTTGGATGTAGGCACCCAACAGAATATTTTCATACACGGTGAGTTCCTGGAAAATACGGCGTCCCTCGGGAACCTGTGTCATGCCCATATGCACGATTTTGTGCGGAGGCACATGGTTAATCTGCTGTCCCATATAGGTGACCGTTCCGGAGGTGACGGGGATCAGTCCCATGATGCTGTGCATTGCCGTCGTTTTTCCCGCGCCGTTAGCACCGATGAGGGTGACGATTTCGCCTTCATTGACTTCAAAATTGATTCCCTTCAGTGCCTGAATCACGCCGTAGTACACATTGAGATCCTTGACTTCCAGCATTGCCATATTCCCTCACCTCACTTTCCGATATACGCGCGGATTACTTCGGGATCGTTGAGCGCATCTTCGACTTTTCCCTGTACCAGCACCGTGCCGAAGTTCAATACCGTGATCTCATCGCAAAGACCGGACACGAATTTCAGATCGTGCTCAATCAACAGAATAGTCATATCAAACTCGTCACGAATGAAGCGTACCGTTTCCATCAGTTCTTCCGTTTCGTTCGGGTTCATGCCTGCCGCCGGTTCATCCAGAAGCAGCAGCTTCGGGTTGGTCGCCAAAGCACGGGCAATTTCCAGTTTGCGCTGTTTGCCGTAGGGCAGGTTGCACGCAAGGTTATTGCGTTCCTCCTCCAAGCCGAACACGCGCAGAAGTTCTTTGGCGCGGTTGCGCATAGCGGTTTCATTTTCAAAGTGCCGCGGGAGACGGAACATACTTTCCGTAACTGTGCAATGATACTGCGGCTGGTTATGCAATCCGACCATAACGTTTCGAATCACACTCATATTATTGAACAATCGGATGTTCTGAAAGGTACGGGCGATTCCTTTTTTATTGATCTCCTGCTGGTTCTTCCCGGTCAGATCCTCCCCATCGAGGAAGAAATTTCCCGTTGTCGGCTGATAAACACCGGTCAAAAGGTTGAAAACCGTGGTTTTTCCGGCGCCGTTCGGTCCGATCAGTCCGTAAAGCTGATTTTTTTTGATTTTCAGGTTGATATTCTGTGCCGCTTTCAGACCGCCGAAAGAGATGCCGAGGTCTTTTGTTTCCAACATATATTCGCTCATCGGTCTTCTCCTCCCTTCTGCGGTTTATCCGGTTCAAAAGTATCATCCGCTGTAATATCCGTGGACAGCACGGCGTCCATTTTGATCTTCGTGGGAATCTGTGTCCAGTTGGCTTTATCGTCTTTAATCACTTCCGGACGTGTGCCTTTCTTCTTCAGTTTCGAGAAATCCAACAGTCTGAACACCTTTTCGCGCAAGCCCTTGAACATCGGCGCATTGTTGAACATAACCATAACGATCAGGATCAGCGCATAGATCAGATACTTGATTGCCGCCAGGTCTCCGCCGAGAGCGGTCAGCTTGACGTTAATGAAGGTGAGGAGCGCTGCGGCAATCATCGAACCGCTGATATTGCCCATGCCGCCGAGCACGACCATAACCAGAATTTCAATGGAATAGTTATAATCAAAGGCTTTATAGCTGATCGGATTCACGCTGGCACCGTACAGTACGCCGGCAATACCCGCGAAGAATGCCGCGACTACAAAAATCAGCAGCTTATAATAAGTAACATTGATGCCCATGGCACGTGCGGCAATTTCATTGTCACGAATTGCCGTTACTGCACGTCCGTGCTTACTGCGAATCAGATTCTGCGAAATAAAGAGCGTAAACAAAACGACAAGGAAGGCTACAATAAACAGCGATTTTCCGTACTGAATACTCGACGAGTTCAATCCGATAGCACCGCCGAAGATCGGGATGTTTTTAAACACAGTACGAACGATTTCGCCGAATGCCAACGTCACAATTGCCAAATAGTCGCCCTTTAGGCGCAGCGCAGGTAAGCCGATGATCAGTCCGAACACGGCAGCAAGCAGTCCGCCGACCAGCATGGAAAGGAGAAGCACTACGGTTTTATTCGGAATTACCGCCGACAGTTGAATGCCCACATAGCTTCCGAGATAAGCGCCGACGCACATGAATCCCGCGTGTCCGAGGCTGAGCTCTCCCAAGAAACCAACCACAAGGTTCAGTGACACCGCCAGCACCATGCTGTATCCCGCCTGAAGAAGAAGCGACAGATCGGAACGTCTCAAAGCACCGATTTCATACAGAACCGTAAACAGAACCAGTGCCGCCGCCACCACGATGTAATCGATGTAATGCTTGAGCTTGAATGCCCTTTTAATATTTCCTAAATAAGACATCGATTACACCTTCTCTCTTTTCTTTTTGCCAAGAAAGCCGGTGGGCTTGACAAGCAAAATGAGAATCAGCACACTGAATTCAATGGCGGTGGTGAACTGTGCCACTGCCGGAATGCTCAAGCAGATTTTTTCGATCAGTCAGAGAAGAATTCCTCCCAGCATTGCGCCGGGGATGGATCCGATACCGCCGATGACCGACGCGGTAAACGCCTTAATACCGGGCATGGAACCAAGTGTCGGCTCCAAGGTAGGAATCTGCATGATATAGAAGATGCTCGCAAACGTAGCTAAGCACGAGCCGATGGCAAACGTGATGGAAATGATCATATTCACATTGATTCCCATCAGTTGTGCCGCACCTTTATCTTCGGATACGGCAAGCATTGCCCGACCGGTTTTCGTTTTATTGATAAAGAAAGTCAGAAGTGCCATGATGACAACGGCTACCAACAACGTCAGAAGCGTAGATTTATTGATCTGTGTGTTTCCGATCGGAATACTGCCGAGATCAACCAGGGTAAACTGTATCGGAGTCGCGCCGAAAATGATCTGGGACAGGCTCTGGAGCAGATAGCTGACACCGATTGCCGTAATCAGAACCGCCAGCGGCGAAGCACTGCGCAGAGGTTTATAGGCAATTTTTTCGATCATTACTCCGAGCAGCGTACAAATGATGATCGTGACGACAATGCTTGCCCACAGATTTCCGGTCATCTGAACCGTGACAAACAGCGCATAAGCTCCTACCATGATCACGTCACCGTGAGCAAAGTTCAGCATTTTAGCCACACCATAAACCATCGTGTAACCGAGTGCAATCAGCGCATAAATGCTTCCGAGACTCAGTCCGTTTATAATCGTACTTAGCATGTTGGCAGTCCTTCCATTTCTAAAGTTTAGCCGCAAAACACAACGTCTTTGCAGTTGTGCTCCACATATGAGCATACAGGTCAAGCGCTCGCCCGACCTGTATGCAAACCGTCAGTTATTTCGTAACGTCAACAATTACAGGCACTTTATTCGGCTCGCCGCCCTTGTTCCAGGTCATGGAACCGGTCACGCCATTGTAGGTAAAGCCATCGGTGATTGCTTTATACACGACTTCTGCCAAATCCGCTGCGGAAATGCTCGGATCTTTGACATCGGCTTTCTTCATTGCCTCAAAGATTGCCATCACGGCATCATATCCGTCTGCGGCAAACTGATCGGGTGCTGCATTGTATTTTTCTTTATAAGCTTTGACAAAAGTGACAACCTTTTCATCGGTGCTGTTCACGTCAAAAGGTGTGATGTATTTGATGTCGTTGGTGATGTCTTTGCCTTTCACCTGATCGGCAACACCGTCCAGACCGTCGCAGCCGAACAGTACGGCATTGCAGCCGATCTTCTTGGCTTCCTGTGCAATCAAGCCTGCTTCGGTGTAATAAATCGGCAGGAAGATGACATCGCAATCCTTCAATGCCGCCACCTGCGTAGAGAAGTCACGTTTGGATTCGCTGTCGAACACTCTTGCGGTGTAGGTCTTGTTCAATTCCTTCATTTTCTCTTCAAACGCTGCGAAAATGCCACTGGAATAGTCATCGCTGGTATCGTAAATCACACCAATATTGTTGAACTGTGCTGCAAGGGTCTCAGCTGCAAGGTAACCCTGATCCGGATCGCCGAAGCAAACACGAAATGCATATTTGCCTTCCACAACCTTCGCCGTAGAAGCAGAGGGAGTCATAAAGAACAGATTGTCTGCTTTCGCTCTGTCAGCAAATGCCAGACAAGAGCCGGAAGTCACGCTGCCGATAGAGATCTGCATTCCCTCATCCATCAACTGGTCGTAAGCCGTACCGGCTTTTTCGGAATCCGCTTCATCATCTTTCAGATCAAATTTAAACTGATAACCGTTCAGTCCGCCCGCTTTATTGATTTCTTCAATTGCCAGCGTTGCACCGTTCTTCACGGAAATACCGTAAGAAGCTGCTCCGCCGGTCAGAGGACCTGTACCTCCGATAAAGAAAGTGTCGGATTTTCCGCCTTCTCCGCAAGACGCCAAGCATGCAGTCAACATACTTGCGGCAAGGACTGTCGCCATAAACTTTTTCATACTTTTTCTCTCCTTTTTTGCCAAACGGCAAGAAATTAAAAATTAAAAAACGGCTTCGCCATGAGCGAAGCCGTTTTAAAAAACAAAAACTATCTTTCAAAACATTTCGCTTTCAGGCGCTTTGAAAAGGATCCAATAACTGCCAGTAGTACGACGGACAGAGCCACAATAATATCTACTGCGACTGCAACATCAATCATAATAATGTCTACCACATCCACAAATACCATCATGTGCTCCTCCGTTCTTTTGTTTTTCAGCTTGTAAATATTTTATACCTTTACATGGCTAAAGTCAATTGTCAGTTTCTCTATCGTTTCCAAAAAAACACCTGTTTTTTTGTTGAATAAGTACAAATCTCGACGAATTTCTCTTTTTTCGTGCTCATCGGGCGCGGAAATTTTTCAATTTTTCGGTCATTGCATACCAATCCGCCACAAACTTGAACACTTCGTCTTTGGCAAGTCCCATATCCTGTTTGGTCCTTCCGGAATACCGTTCCTCCAGATACCGATACCGTTCGACCGCACGGTCAACAGACGTTTCCCAAGAAACATAAATCTGCTCCTGTGCATTCTTTCCCACTCGCCGCACTTCGGAAAGATGATGGCAGGCATAAATCACCTTTTCCAGCATGGAATCTGCGTTTTCCTCAATCAGATACCCCGTCACACCGTCCTTGATTCCCTCGGACGCACAGCTTTTCCGAACCAGAACACTCGGTACGGCACAAGCCGCCGCTTCACGCACCACGATTCCGTTGGTGTCAAACGTAGAAGGAAACAAAAACAGATCCGAGCAGCAGAAATACCGCCGCAATTGCTCCCGATCGTGCACGGCACCGGTAAATATACATTCCCGCTCAAGCCCGAGAGTATGCACATATTCTTCGATCTCCACCCGATCACTGCCGTCGCCGATCAGAATCATCCGGAATTTCTCTCCGCGTTCCTTCGCCGCTTTCAGCGCATCCAGTGAAATCCGGACACCTTTATACCACATCATACGTCCGACAAACATGAAGGTCGGGCCATCTTCGGAAAGCCCGAGTTCCTTTCTTGCGGCTTGCACTTCTTCATCAGACACCCGTCCCAGCGGAAAGTCCACACCGTTTTCCATCACGACATAGTCTCCCTGATATCCCATTCCGCGCAGGTTTTCGCCCGCTCCTTCACTGACTACCCACACCTCGTCGCACGCTTCCATGTTTTTCGCCAGCAGTTTGATTGCCGCCGATTGCAAAATATTAGACTCGATTGCCTTACGTACCTCAATATCAAACTTGGTATGATAAGTACAGACCAGCGGCGCACCCGTAGATGCCCGCAGCGCCCGTCCGAGAAAGAGAGACGCAATCGGACAATGGCTGTGAATCACCGTCGGTGCAAAGGCAGTTGCTGCGGGAATCGCCTCTTTACTGAAGGGATAACCCGCCCGATAGCCGAACTGCTTGACGGTATTGAAACTGGTGTAGCGCAGCACGGGAAACGGATAGTCATCTTTCACATCCGGGTATCGCGGCACCACGACCAGCGCTTCTCCGTATTTTTTATGAATCGTCGTTGCGTAATTGACCACGGCATTTGCCACTCCGTCGATCAGCGGCGGAAAAGAATCATTTAACAGGCAGGCACGTATTTCTTTTGACATTTTCTTCACCTCGCACTC
>DLVP01000110.1:6165-9145 GCA_003445125.1 Oscillospiraceae bacterium
AAGTCGTTGTCTCCCACCACAATGTGATCGACCAATTCTTTATCAATCAATTGCAATGACTTTTTCAGACGAATCGTCAGCGAAATATCCTCCGAGGACGGATTGGGATTTCCGTCGGGATGGTTATGAGCAATAATCACCCGTTTGGCTTTGGAATTGGCGGCTTCGCGTATAATGCGGTCAATCTGCAGATCTACGCTGTCCTGTGTACCGGAAGCGAGCTTTTTGCAGCTGACAACCTGCAATTTATTGTCCAGAAACACCACATACAGCACTTCGCAGGTTTCGCCCACAAACAGCGGTACAAAATATTTTCCGACCTTTTCCACCGAGGAAAGTTCCTCTCCGTGATGCGTTTTATACACCATATAATAACGTGCCAGCTGCGGTACCATTTTCAACAGTACCGCCGTATTCTTCGTCACACCAGGCACATTGATCAACTGCTCGTAGTCTGCATCAAACACCTTATCGATCGATCCGAAACGGTCGATCAGCTCATGTGCCAATTCGTTGGTGTCTTTTCTCGGAACAGAGTAGAACAGCAGCATTTCCAGCACGTTATGGGACGGCATGGCGTCCATTCCGGTTTGTAAAAAAGTATCACGGACGCGATCTCTATGTCCGTCATGCATTCCACTCATTTTTTGTCCTTCTTTCCGTCTTTCTGTTTCAGCATTTGCTCTGCATTCAGCAAAGCAGCCTCGGTGATTGTCTCACCGGAAATAATTCTTGCGATTTCGTGTTTCCGTCCTTCATGATCCAACGGCTGAACCTGCGTATAGGTGCGCCCGTTGCGGCTGCTCTTTTCAATCAACAGGTGGTTGTCCGCCATGCAGGCAATCTGCGCCAGGTGCGTCACGCAGAGCACCTGCCGCTGAGTCGCAATTTCGCACAGTTTTTTTCCGATTTTCTCTGCCGCAATGCCACTGACACCGGTATCGATTTCGTCGAAAATCATGGTCTGTACCGGATCGAACCGTGCCAACACGCTTTTGATTGCCAGCATAATACGCGACAGTTCGCCGCCCGAAGCAATCTTCACCAGCGGTTTGGGTTCTTCGCCGGCATTGGTCGTCACCAGCAGGCACATATCATCGATTCCGTTGGGAGAAAGCGGTGTCTGCGTATGTTTCACGGTGACTTTCACGTGCGGCATATTCAGAAAAGCCGCTTCTTCCCCGACCTTTTCCACAAAATTGTTTGCGGCAGCCACGCGACGGCGGGAAAGCTCGTCCGCCAGTTTCTGTACTTTCGCGCGCTTTTCTTCCGCTTCTTCCTCAAGCTGAGTCCGATCGGTTTCCCCTGCAGAAAGTTCTTCCAGTTCCGCCGCTGCACGGTCGTAAAACGCCAGAATTTCCTGTTCGTCCTTACCGTATTTCTTTTTCAGTTTGAACAGCACATCCAGCCGTTCCTCGATTTCCTCCAATTCGCCGGGATCAAATTCCACGGACTCGGCGGTCGAATACAGCTCGTCTGAAAATTCTTTCAGTTCATATTTCATTTCTTCCAGGCGCGCTGCCATCGGCGAAAGCTCTTTCATGATCTCGGAGGATTCCGAAACCCGATCCGCCACCGATTCCACCAACGAGACCGCCCCTTCAAATTCATCGCCGCCGACCAGCGCCTGATACGCCTCATTGAGCGATTCCACCAAGGCTTCGCTGTTCTTAATCAACCGACGGCGTTCGGTCAGCTCCGCTTCCTCACCGACGGTCAGCTGCACCTCCTCAATCTCCCGCGTCTGAAAACGCAGAAGTTCCACACGGCGCTGACGTTCGGTATCGTCATCGGACAATTCCTCCAGACGCTTCTGGAGTTTACGGTATGCGGCATATTCCGCTTTATACTGCAAAAGCAACGCCTCATTTTCCGCATAGGCGTCAATATATTCAATATGCCGTTGTTGGGAGAGAAGTGCCTGATTATCATGCTGTCCGTGGATATCCACCAGACGGTCGGAAAGATCGCGCAGAATCGACACCGTTGCCGGGCGTCCGTTGATCTTGCAGATATTCTTTCCGTCCTCGTTCACGCAGCGATAGATTACCAGCTCGTCCTCGGGATCATAACCCATGTCCTCCAGTGCTTCTTTCACCGTGGGTGAAAGAGCGGTAAAACACGCAGTAACGCTTGCCTTACTCTCCCCGTTCCGGATCAAATCACGCGAAAAACGCTCTCCGAGAATGGCGTGGATTGCATCGATCACAATTGATTTTCCCGCACCGGTTTCTCCCGTGAAAACATTGAATCCTTCCGTGAAATCCACGGTTGCCCGATCGATCACGGCGATGTTCTCAATATACATCTGTGAAAGCATATCGACACCTCTTTACGAAATGGAAAATGTCTCTTTCAGTTCTCGCGTCAGCTTCGCTGCCTGTTCCTCATTGCGTACAACTACCAGAATGGTATCGTCACCCGACAATGTGCCGACGATTTCTTTATAATCCATGGAATCCAGCACGGCGCAGGCGGCATTTGCCATACCCACAAAGCATTTGATAACAATCAGATTATTGGCGTAATCCACCTTCTGCACCGTCTGCGAAACGATTGCGTGAAGCCCCGCAGTGCCTTCTTTGGTATGCGCACGGGCGGCGGGAGCGTATCGGTAATGTCCGTCCGCCGTCTGAACCTTCACCAGCTGCAAGCGGCGGATATCGCGTGAAACAGTCGCCTGTGTCACGTCATAGCCGTGCTCCCTCAGGTAGGACAGAATCTCTTCCTGCGTTTCCACAACATTCTCCCGAATCAGCTGAAGAATTTTGTTTTGTCTCTCAGATTTCATGTTTTCCCATCCTGTCTTTCGCTAAAATTTTATCGTTGAGTACCTCGTAAAAGGGTTTGTTTTCAAACGTAGCCAGCCGCACACAGCGTTCTGCCCGACGAACGGTCAGTTCCTGCCCCGAAGCAATCGGAACCACTTCCTGCCCGTCGATAGTGAGATACGCCACGTGATCGCAGTTTTTGGCGTCCA
>DLVP01000110.1:9167-14764 GCA_003445125.1 Oscillospiraceae bacterium
GGCCAACGTCTTTTCCGCCGAAAAAATAACCGTTCGCGAAAGGAGCGAATGCGGACAAATCGGCGTCAGCAAAATACATTTCAGTGCGGGATCGGTGACGGGACCGCCTGCGGAAAGCGAATATGCCGTGGAACCGGTGGGGGTCGCCACAATAATTCCGTCGGCACGGAAGCGGTTCACCTGCGTATCCCGACAGGTCACTTCCACCTCAATCATACGGGAAAGCGCGCCCTTGCTCACCACCGCTTCATTGATCGCATAGTACGGTTCACTGCCTGCCACGCTCACTTCCAGCATCATGCGTTCTTCGATCTGATAATCGCCGTTGATCACGCGCAGAAGCTGTGCGGTTTCGTGTTGTTCGACCGTCGCGAGAAATCCCAGGGTTCCCGCATTGACGCCCAGCACGGTTTTTTCAAAGACTGCTGCCCTTTTCGCGCTGTTGAGGATGGTTCCGTCTCCGCCGACGGCAACCACGAGGTCGCAATGTTCAAAAAGACTTTGAGCATCGTCGGAGGTTTCATCGGAGAAAAACATCCCACGATACTTCGACTCGCAGGCAACCCGAACATGATGCAGGTGCAAAAAATCCGCCAGTTTTTCCGCACAGGAAACCGCATTTTTCTTATCGGTATTGACGATCATGCAGACACTGTTTACTCTTTCCAAAAGCTCACCCTCTCTCCACGATTGTTTTTACATCGATCACAGGCGATGGGGTCTCCTGTTTCTTTCCGTAAAGAAGATACTCCGTATTACCGTCCCCGCCCGTAATCGGTGAGCGGCACAGCCCCAGCGGAGCGATTCCGACCGACCGGCACGCCTCAAGCACATGGGTAATCACCTCGGTATGCACCTTTCGGTCGCGCACAATGCCGTTTTTCCCGACATTCTTTTTCCCCGCTTCAAACTGCGGTTTGATCAGAAGAACACATTCCCCGCCCTGCGGCATACAGCGGCTGATGGCAGGAAGCACTGCGGTCAGCGAAATGAACGAAACGTCACAGCACACAAAGTCGGGCAGATACCCAATTTCCTCCGGTGTGAAATCCCGAATATTTCTTCCTTCCAAAGACTGCACCCGAGGATCCTCGCGCAGCGTCAGATGCAGTTGACTGTGCCCGACATCCATCGCACAGACACATTTTGCACCGTTTTGCAGCAAACAATCGGTGAAACCCCCGGTGGAAGCCCCGACATCCAGGCAGCATTTGCCGTTCACATCCGGAGAAAACGCCCGCAGTGCCGCTTCCAGCTTCAGCCCTCCGCGGCTCACATACGGCATTTTTTCTCCGATCAGGCACACTTCGTCCTCCGGTCGGACAGAAAAACCCGCTTTGGTCTGCACGGTTTTATTCACCGCAATGCTTCCCGCCCGAATCAAAGTCTGCGCTTTTGTTCTGGACTCCGCAATCCCGCGTGCCACTACCGCGACATCCAGGCGTTCTTCCTCTCTCACTTTTTTTCCTCCAGTATCCATTGTATCAGAGATTCCCGATCCAGTCCGAGTTTTTTCAGACTTTGCGACACTGTGGCATGTTCCACAAAATCCTCCACTCCGCGCAAACGGAAAATTCCCTTGAAGCCGTAATTATTCAGCTGTGCAAAAAATTCTTCCCCGATTCCCCCGCGCCGAATTCCTTCTTCCGCAAAGAAAACATAGGAATAAGTTGCCGCTTCGCGGATACACTCAGGGTCAAGCGGTTGTATGCAGACCGGTTTCATCACAGAACATTGCAATTTCTCGGCGGCGGCATCCGCCTCGCCGGAAAGTCTGCCGTAGGTAACAAGCAAGGTATCGGAAGGACGGCGCAAATACACCCACGAAGTTTGTGCAGATGATTCCGTAACCGTTTGCGCACCGCGCGGATATCTCACCGCCACCGGACCTTCGGTTTCATAAATTGCCCGATAGAGGCAGGACCTCAATTCTTCATACGTATACGGCGAATACACCGTCATATGCGGCATCTGACTTAAAAAAGCCGCGTCAAAAATTCCCTGATGCGTCACCCCGTCTTCTCCGACCACACCGGCACGATCCACAGCGAACACCACATGGCGGTTCTCAATACAGACATCGTGCAGCAGCTGATCGTACCCGCGCTGCAAAAACGTAGAATACAGCGCACACACGGGAATCATGCCATTCTTTGCCAATGCCGACGAAAAGGTCACTGCGTGTTCTTCGGCAATGCCGACATCAAAAAAGCGGTTCGGAAAGCTCTTGGAAAACGGCTCCAGCCCCGTCGAAGAACACATTGCCGCCGTCACGGTGCAAATCCGCTCGTCCTTCTCCGCCAGACGCATCAATTCGTGAGAAAAAGCGTCGGTGAAGCTGTCGTTGTGTTCCTGATTTTTTCCGTCATGCACATTGAACGAAGGTACCCCATGATAACCGCAAGGGTCGTTCTCCGCATACGGATACCCCTTGCCCTTGATGGTATTGACGTGCACCACGCACGGTTTTTTCAGTTTTTTTGCCCGCTGCAATACGCGGCAAAGCTGCGGCAGGTCGTGACCGTCGGTCGGTCCGAGATAGACAAAACCGAAGGCTTCGAAAATATTACTGTTATAAATCGCATTCTTCATGTGCTGTTTGGTATCGGTAAGCACTTTCTTGATTGGTTGTCCCACCAACGGAAGTACATCCAAAAAATGCGAAATCCCGTCTTTCAGATCGAAATATCCCTGCTTATTGCGCATAGCGGTCATATATTTTGCCAGTGCACCGACATTCCGGGAAATCGACATTCCGTTATCATTGACAATCACAATCAGATTAGATTTTCTTCTTCCCGCATTGTTCAGCGCTTCATATGCCTGTCCGCAGGTAAGCGCCCCGTCACCGATGACCGCCAGCACATAACTGTCGTCGTGCCGAAGTTCCTTGGCAGTTGCCAATCCGCAGGCGACGGACAAAGAAGTCCCCGCATGACCCGTCACAAAGCTGTCATACTCGCTCTCGCTTTCCCGCGGAAAGCCGGACAGTCCGTTTTCCTGCCGCAAAGTGGAAAATCGATCGCGCCGTCCCGTGAGGATTTTATGGGTATATGCCTGATGTCCGACATCCCACACAAGCTGATCCTTCGGGCAATCAAACACCTTATGCATTGCAAGCGTAAGCTCCACGGTGCCGAGATTGGACGCCAGATGGCCGCCGGTTTTAGACACGGATTCCACGAGAAAATCCCGAATTTCCTCCGCCAGTACCTGCATCTGTCCGAAGTTCAATTTCTTCAGATCGCCCGGTGTATTCACTTTTTCGAGATACTTATATCTCACAGCAAACACCTCAGTTCACTCTGCTCAACAAATCAACCGCCAATTCCTTCAAAAACGAAGAATCCCCGTCAAAGACCGTCAGTGCCTCGCACGCCGCCTGTGTCAGTTCCTTTGCCTTTTCACGGCAGCCGTCTACACCGAGATGTGACACATAGGTATCCTTTCGGTTCTGTTCATCGCTTCCGATCGGCTTTCCCAAAGTTTTTTCATCCCCGATCACATCGAGAATGTCGTCCACAATCTGAAACGCCAGACCGACATTCTGCGCATACACAGACGCCGCCTGACGGCATTTTTCCGTTTTTGCCGAAAGGCATCCCAAAAGGCAGGCGGCTTCCATCATCGCGGAGGTTTTCAGGCTGTTGATCCGATCCAGCTTATCAAGTCCGATCGGTTTTCCTTCGTGGCTCAGATCCAAGCACTGTCCGCCGATCATCCCATGCGCGCCCGCCGCGCGGGAAAGAATTTTCACCGCTTCCACACGTTTTTCGGCGCTCAAATCACATTCGGCAATCTGTTCAAACGCCATGGTCAAAAGCGCATCTCCTGCCAGCAGAGCAGTCGCTTCGCCGAATTTGATATGGCAGGAAGGCTGACCGCGGCGCATATCGTCGTCATCCATACACGGCAGATCGTCATGAATCAATGAATAAGTATGCACCATTTCCACTGCACAGGCAAGCGGAAGCAGGGCTTCCTCCGATTCGCCGCAAAGAGCGCCGAACGCCATGGTAAGTGCGGCGCGGATGCGTTTTCCTCCCGCCGAAAGGCTGTACGCCATAGCGTCAAGAACCTCATGATAATCATAATTCCGCTCTTTCAGACAGGAGGAAAGGCTTTCATCCGTCAAGCCTTTATAGCGGTGCAGTTGTTCTTTGACCATTGTTTTACTCTCCGTTTCTGTCAAAAGCAATCTCCTGTACCGTCAGTTCGGCGGTACGGAGCGTTTGGTGGCATTCCTTTGCCAGAAGTGCCGCCTCTTTATACAATTCAATGGCATCGTCCAGAGAGGTTTCGGGATTTTCCATCAATCCCACAATCTCCTCCAGACGGCTGAGTTTTTCTTCCACGGTTTTCTTTTTTTCGGACATCACAATTCCTCCGTTTCGGGAACCTGCAATTTGATTTTTCCGTCCTGCAGCCGAACATTCACAGTCTGACCGGGCACAAACTCCGTCACGGAGCGAAGAGTTTTGCCCTGTTCATCGCCGATCACCGCATATCCGCGCCGAAGCACCGAGAAGGGATTGACCGCCTCGGCACGCGCACAAAGAGATTCCAGCTTCTGCTGTCTGCCGCGGAATTTTTCCGCCATTATTCTTTGCGCATAGTTACATGCAACATCTTCTCTTTGGCTCAACAGGCGCACCCGATCGTCCAAAGCCCTCTGTATACTCGGCAAAGCATACCGAAACAAACGTTCCTGCGCCGCTGTGTACTTTTGCTGCAATGCACGGCGGGCAAGCGACGTCAATTGCCGCATACGCTGTGCCGTCTCGTCGGCAACGCTTCCCGCCAGTTCCGCCGCCGCGGAAGGGGTAGGTGCACGCAGATCCGCCGCAAAATCACAGATCGTCACGTCGGTTTCATGTCCGACCGCGGAAATCACGGGAATCGGGCAATCATACACCGCATAAGCGATGCGCGCGTCGTTGAAAAATTTCAAATCCTCCTGCGAACCTCCGCCGCGGGCAATAATCACCTCATCGGCGCGGCGGTGCAAAGAAATGTCTTTCAAAGCGGCAGCCACATCCGTCGGACAGTTTTCGCCCTGTACGGACACCGCATACAGCAGAACCGTCACCTGCGGCATCCGACGTCCGAGAATATTCAGGATGTCCTGCAATGCCGCGCCGTTTTTGGAAGTAATCACCGCGATCGTCTGCGGCAGCTTCGGCAACGGCTTTTTATGCGCCTCATCGAAGATACCCTCGGCAAGGAGTTTTCTTTTGAGCTGTTCGATTGCCACCGCCTGTGCACCGACACCGTAGGGCACAAGATCGTTGACATTGAGTTGATAACTGCCGTCCCGTTCGTACACCGTCACTGCGGCGCGAACCAGCACGTTCATCCCGTTTTCCGGTTCAAAGCGCAAATACTGCGCCGTTCCCGCAAACATGACCGCGCGGATCACAGACTCGCTGTCCTTGAGGGCAAAATAGCAATGCCCGGAACGGGCGTTGCGCCGAAAATCGGTAATTTCACCGACCACATAGACCGTTTTGAGCTTCGGATCGCCGGAAATCAAAAATTTCAGATAACGGTTTATTTGCGAAACCGTCAAGCGTTCGCTAACCATGAGACACCTCCGT
>DLVP01000091.1:0-138 GCA_003445125.1 Oscillospiraceae bacterium
ATTCCGCCAAAAAGCCGAGTACCGACCGATTGACCGTGCATTTTTCAAACGCTTCCAGTGCCTGAATCGGCGCGCCCATGATTTCCCATCCGCCCTCGACCGTCAGCGACAGCAGCAGCGGCAGCGCATACAGCACCG
>DLVP01000091.1:146-1630 GCA_003445125.1 Oscillospiraceae bacterium
TCAGCCGTAAGTCCGACACAGAAAAGCAGCAGTGCGCCGAGACGCGTCCTCGCCAGGCGGCTTCTGCCGCCCGGTGCGGTGCGAATAATGGCAAGAAGGCTTTTCTTTCTTTCCTCCGAAAAGGTCATGACAAAAAGAAGGATCAGCCCGAAAAACACACCGTCGGTGACGGAATCCTTTGCCCAATCGGCAACCGCGCGGTCATTGATCAACCGCATCCCGTCGGCGGAGCAGGCGGAAAAATCGTCGGCGGTTTTTTCGATATTTTTATACACAAAACGATGTTTGTCCTGCGAAAACAGCGAAGAGTTCCGAAGATTGTACGCCTGCTTCTGTACATTTTCCAGATATTTCGGATATTCCCGCAGATACTCCGCCTGCGCCAGCACCCGACTTTCGGCAGAAGTGAGCAGCCGGTTTTCCGGAAAATCCTCCGACACCTTTTCCGGTGCGGATTCGTAGGTTTCAATCAACGAACGGTACTCGCGGACGTCGGCAAAATAAGCACGAAGATTGCCGTTGGTTTTCTGATAGAAAAACAAAATCAGACACAGCAGCGGCAGGCACAAAAACAGTACCCGCCGTTTTCTTTCCGAAAAAATGCGCATCCACTCAATCACAGGCATCCTCCCCCAGATCGTGCAAATACACATCCTCCAGACTCGGCGCATGAAGCACCGGCACCCAGTCGTCGGGAAGCGAAGAAATCAGCTCCTCCGCCGTTCCCGACCGCAGAATCCGTCCCTCTTTCATCAGCAGAATCTGTGCCGCGGTCGCCTCGATATCGCTGACAATATGCGTTGCCAGCAGTACGATCCGATCCTTCGCCAGCGCGGCAATGTGATTCCTCAGCCGCGCCCGTTCCCGCGGATCCAACCCCGCCGTCGGCTCGTCCAAAATCAGAATTTTCGGGTCGCCGAGCAGCGCCTGTGCCAACAGCACCCGCTGTTTCATACCGCCGGAAAGGCTCCCGATTTTACTGTGGCGCTTCGGGGCAAGATTGACCAGCGAAAGCACGCGGGTGATCTCCGAATCGGTTTGTTTTCGGGGAACCTCCTTCAGCCGCGCCATATACACCAGAAATGTTTCCGCCGTCATTCCCTCGTACAGTCCCTGCTGTTGTGTCATATAACCGATCTTTCGGCGGAAATCCGCGCCCAATTCGCAGATTTCCTTTCCGTCACAGGAAATTTTCCCGCCGTCACGGCGAAGATTGTCGGTGATCAGATTCATCAGCGTGCTTTTCCCCGCGCCGTTGGCGCCGAGAATGCCGTAAATGCCGGAGGTAAAGGTATACGAAAATTCGTTCAGCGCAATTTTTTCGCCGTACCGCTTGGTCACTTTTTCCAGACAGAGTTCCATTTTTTCACCTCTCCGTGCCCCACAGAACCGTCGGTTTCAGTCCGTCGGTCAGATCCAGCAGCACTGTGAGAGATGAGCCTTTGCCTTCGGTGAAATTCTGCACACCGATGCACAGTTTCTCT
>DLVP01000091.1:1653-3387 GCA_003445125.1 Oscillospiraceae bacterium
CCGCCGTAATAAGTCATCCTTTCCCGGTTTGGGTCTCCGTCGTATCCCGGAATTTTCTGCGGGAGCAGGTCACCTTCATACAGGGTTTTGCCGTCCAACGTGCGAATTTCTGTCTGACGGATGCCGTTTTCGTCCTTTCTGCTCCCCATGGCAATCCCGCCGAAAAGGCGCGGTGTTCCGGTATAGGCTTCCGAAAAAGACAGCACTTCCGTCCAATCTCCGTTTTCCAGCTTCATGACCGCGGCTTTGCTGTCGGTGCTGCACGGAAGATAACATTCGCCCTGTTCGGTCACCCACAGATCGCCGATTCCCCAGTCCAATCCCGATTTTTGGAAAATCGTTTCTTTACTGTCGGTTTTGAGGTCATACACCTCCACCGTCACTTCTTTTTTCTCCCTGTTCGCAAACGTCTGAAGGCAGCGGTACACACGGTTGCCTATAAAGCGCACATTCTGTCCTCCCGCTTCCACAGTATCGTCCCACAAGGTCACAAACGGGGTTTCTTTTCCCTCCAGCGGCGTCGCCATCACCGTGAGACGTTCTTTGGCATCGGCTCCGTTGATGACAGTGCTTTTCCCCACAAAGTACAAACAGCCGCGATGAATGAAAAATTGCTGCGGCTGATAGGTCAAGATTATTTCTTTGTAATCAATCTCCTTCACCGCTTCCCGATTTCTGCCGGAGATGTCCGAGCGGTACAGCGTGGTTTTCACTTTTCCGTTGACGGTCCAGTACAGCTTGCCGTCATAGTAGGACAATCCACCATTCACCGCAAATCTTGCTCCGCAGTCCGCCGTCTCATGCGTACAGGACGGATCACCGCAAAGAATGCCCGAAATTCCGCTTTCCTTGTCGTAATAATGCAGGAGCATATCTACATAGCTTCCGCCGCAGAAAAATGTCTCGCCCTCCTGAAATACATAAGAAAATGTCGACTGATATTTATTCTGCGCATCGACCGCCGGCAGCGGGTCTTCGGTGTCAAATTCCGGGTGAAAAAGGGTGGGTTTTGCCGTTTCTCCGCACCCCGCAAGCATCAGGCAAAGCGCCAGCACCGCCCCTGCGATTTGTTTTGTATTCATGGGAACTCTCCTGTTAAATTGTATAACATTTGGCAATACAAAATATATCCATTTCTACCTTATCATATTTCATCCATATTGTCAACAATTTTCTACATCTTACGGTTGATATCTTTGTTTTACAATATAAAGAACAAATTTGAATAGGGGCGAAGTGCTTTGCACTTCGCCCCTATTTGGTTGGTTGTTCTTTCTTATTTTACAGGCTCTGATACATTTCCAGATAGGTCTTTGCGGAACGCGCCCAGCTGAAATCGGTTTTCAGCACCGCCTGCATCTGCTTTTTCCAGACCGGCGCATTATGATACGCACCCACGGCACGGTTAAGTGCGCCGAGCATATCGTGTGCATTATAACTCTTGAACGTATAGCCGCAGCCGTTTTCCCCTGTGCCGAAATCGGTGATGCTATCCTTCAGCCCGCCCGTCTCGCGCACCACGGGAATTGCCGCATAGCGGCACGCCACCATCTGCGACAGTCCGCACGGCTCGCTCTTCGAGGGCATGAGGAAAATATCGGCGCCCGCGTACATCCGACGCGCCAGATCGGGCAGAAAGCCGATGGTCGCCGCCACCTGTCCGGGGAAACGGCGGGTCGCTTCACGGAAAAAGTCCTCGTACTCCCGCTCGCCCGAGCCGAGCACCGCCACCTG
>DLVP01000020.1 GCA_003445125.1 Oscillospiraceae bacterium
TTTCGATTTTTTTCGATTTTTTATCCGATTTGCAGTGAACAGAGGACAACCGACGCGATATACAGCAGCAAAGAGGCGATTTTCCACGCAGAAAGCAGGCGGGATTTGATGCCGAGGCTTTTCAGTTCATTTGCCGCCGTGAGAAATTTCACATACACAAACACATACAGCGGCAGAAAAAGCACCCCCATGAACGGCACGATCCGCAGCACAATCAGCAAAAAATTCAGCACAATCATCGCGCCCTGGATCGCAGACGACACGGTGATCGCCTTTTTCAATGCACCCTTTTGGCGCTCGATTTCCCTTTCGTCCACGCCGATCACCTCCGTTTGCCATTCTACCTTCTTTTCCCGATTCTGTCAAGTCCCAGTCTATATTATATATACACCTTCACGGCAGCAGGGACGCTTTCACCGCCGAAGAAGAGAGCACCTCGTCGGGCGTTCCCTCCGCCAGCACGCGTCCGCGATCCATTGCATACACCCGTCCGCAGGCGCGGCGGACAAGATCCATATTGTGCTCGATCAGCAAAAAAGTCAGCCCATCGCCGGCTTTCAGCGTTTCCAACACTTCTGCCAGCTCCTGCGCTTCCGCCGCCGTCATCGCCGCGGACGGTTCATCCGCCAGCACCAGCATCGCCCCCGTTGCCGCCGCGCGGGCAAGCTCCAATCGCCGCTTTTCCCCATAGGAAAGAAACTGTGCCGGTCGCTCCCGTTTTTCCCAAAGGTTCACGGTTCTGAGCAGTTCCTCCGCTGCTCGCCCATGGCAGGCAATCTGCGCCGCGCGGACATTTTCCAGCACCGTCATTCCTTCAAACAAACGAAGATTCTGAAACGTCCGTGCCATCCCCGCCCGCGCAAATCGCCACGCCGCTTGCCCCGTGAGATTTTTTCCGCCAAACCGCACTGTCCCCTCGTCCGGGCGAAGAAAGCCGCTGAGCATTTCAAATAGTGTGGTTTTCCCCGCCCCGTTTGTACCGATAAGCCCGACGGTTTCTCCGCGATGCACCGCCAGGCTGACGCGATCGACCGCCGTGAGTCCCGAAAAGCGTTTGGTCAGATTTTCCGCATTCAGCATAGTTCCTCCTCAAAGCAGCTGCGTACCGACCGTCTGCCGATCGGACAAAAACAGTCGCCCGTTTTTCATCCCGTACACCGAATCGGACACTGCGGCAATTCTGCCCGCCTCCTGTCCGGTGATGAGGACGGTTTGTTTCAGGCGGGCAATCAGTGCAAACGTCTGCGCCGTGCGTTTGGGGGAAAGTCCCATGGTGACCTCATCCAGAAGCAGCACGCGCGGTTCGGTCATCAGCGCGCGGGCGATTGCCACCATCTGCTGCTGACCGCCCGACAGTGCGCCCGCCGGACGCGGCAAGAGAGACGTCAATTCGGGAAAATCAGTACACAAATTGTATAGTTTTTCTTTAAAATTCCCGTTTGTTGACGCCGTTTGCAGGTTTTCCCACACGGTCATCCGCAAAAACAGGTGTCGCCCCTCCGGCACAAGCACCAGTCCGCGTTTTACGCGCTGCGCCGCCGAAAGGTCGGTGATCTCCTCGCCGTCAAGAAAAACTTTCCCCGCCGACGCTTTTTTCAGTCCCGCAAGCGTCAGCATCAGGGTGGTTTTCCCCGCCCCGTTGGTGCCGACAATTCCCGTCCTGCCCGAAGCCGTGAACGTCGCGGACTGCACCGCCGCCAGATTGCCGTACCCGCTGCACAACCCCTGTATCTCAAGCATACCTTTTCCTCCTGTGCAGTGCGCCGACAATCAACAATGTCCCCCAAAGGAGCATCTTGATTTCCGCATATCCCGGCAGCACTGCCGACAGCACCTCCAGTGCCGCCGCCGCCAGCATCACCTTTCCCGCACTTTCGCCGCCGACTGTGACCGCCGCCAGGCTTTCGCACGCGCGCGCATAGGGAAAATCGTTCGGGCAAATGAACCCCACCGCGCCCGCATACAGGCAGCCGGCAACCGCAGCGACGGCGGCGGAAACGGCAAAGACCACTGTTTTCAGCCGCAGCGTGTTCACGCCGCACGCCTCCGCCGCCGTCGCGTCCACTGCCGTGGCGCGCGCAAGCAGTCCCTGCGGCGAGCGTGAAAAGGCAAGCAGCCCCAATGCCGCCGCCAGCACGCACAGTCCCGCCGAAAGCGGTGTGGTGATGCGGGCGGCGCGGTCGGTGCCGCCCGCGCCGCCCATCAGCGTGAAATTAGACAGCAAAATGCGGATCAGCTCCCCGATTCCGAGCGTTGCCGCCGCCAGGTAGTCCCCTTGAAGGCGCAGGATCAGAAACCCGAGCGGCAAAGTGACGAGAAACACCGCGCCCGCCGCCCCGAGTACGGCGAAAAAACCGTGCCAGCCGACAAATCCCGACAGCCACGCAAAGGCGTATGCCCCCAGCGCCATAAACCCTGCGTGTCCGAGGGAGGTCTGCCCGCAGCGGTTGACGCACAGGTACAGCGCCCACGCCGCAAGCACGGCAACGGCGATTTTGCAGAGAGTCAGGGACAGATAGCTCATGCGGCACCTCCGGTTATGCGAAAATTTTGAAGGGTGGAGTGCGAAATATAAGTGGCGGGGGTTGGTTTTTTCG
>DLVP01000212.1 GCA_003445125.1 Oscillospiraceae bacterium
GATCCAAAATGCGGCGTGCCTGCTGGGCATCCACAAGATTGATATCCACACAGCGCGGCGATGCCATTCCGTTGCTTACCCCGTGTTTTGTAATCTCATTGAAGGTCACGCGGTTGGAATCTTTGAGATCCAATTTCAGAATTTGTGCCAAATGCCATGATATTGCTTCTCCTTCACGGTCAGGGTCGGTAGCAAGAAATACTTTTTCGCTTTTCTTTGCCAAAGCCTTCAACTGATTGATCAGTGTGCTTTTCCCTTTGATTGCAATATATTTCGGTTCATATCCGTGTTCTACATCCACACCGAAAGTGCTTTTCGGCAGATCACGGACATGACCCATGGAAGCAACCACTTCAAAATCGTTGCCCAGGTATTTTTTTATGGTTTTTGCTTTTGCGGGAGACTCCACAATAACAAGATTAGACATGAAATTCACCTTTACGCTCTCAATTTTCAGGTAATGCCGTATATGTGTTGGATCCCGTTCGATGGATCCAGTCTTCCAATTCCAACTCCGTTAAAACGCCGAGAACCGTTCCGATCGGAAGTTCGGAACGCTCCGCAAGTTCATCCGCGGTAAATTTGCCCGCTTTCAGTATATTATATACTGCTTTGGTATTCTCATCCATTCCTTCCGGCAAATCCACGGGTTTTAATATTGTTTTCTTTACTCCGTTTTTCGGATCCTGGCTCAGCACATCTTCGCTCGGTGCATATTCGTTTTTGGTCGGAATGGCTTCAAGGTTCAACTGTTCTGCATATTCTGTCAGATAATTCCGCAGAAAATCCACGGCATTTGTAATGACATAGCCGCATTCTTTCAGCAACTCCATACCGCCGACGGCATTACTGTTGAAAATGTCATGCGGCACGACATACAGGTCTTTTCCCTGTTCCACCGCGCTTCGTGCGGTAATCAAAGCACCACTGATACGCGGAGCTTCCACCAGAATCGTTCCTTTAGACAGTGCGGCAAGCACACGGTTGCGGTACGGAAAATGCGCACGTTCCGGCCGTGAGAAAGGCGGAAATTCAGAAATCACCAAACCTTCTCTCATGATCCGATTTCTCAGATCTGCGTTTTGTGACGGGTAGTTGACATCCAGTCCCGCGCCGGCAACCGCAATAGTTTTTCCTCCCGCATCCAGCGCACCGCCATGCGACCACGAATCGATCCCGAGTGCATATCCGCTTACGATGACCACTCCGGCTTTCGCCAGATCGTAACTGAGTTTATATGCCGCACGTGTGGCATACTTCGTTGCCTGACGTGTACCGACCATTGTTGCTTTCACGGGAAGATTCAAAAGGCTTTGATCACCGACGGTATACAGAACCATCGGTACTCCGCAGATACCGAGCAAGCATTTCGGAAACATCGGCATGTCCGGTGTCAGAATTCCGAAGCCGAACCGCTCACAGTCGGAAATTATTTTATCGGCAGCAGTCAACGGAACGCTTTTCAATCCGATACAGTCACGCGGTTGCAGAATCGGAACCTCGTGTTCGATATCGGCACGGTGTTCGTAGATATCTTTCGGCGTTTCAAAAGCAGCCAACAATGCGTCCGAACGGTCACTTGCCATTCCGATTGCCTTTTGCAGCCATATCCAGTACTTTGTCATCGAATCCATTATTTCATCATTTCCCACATGATTATATTTGCGGCACTTGCAGCATTCAATGACTCTGCATTGCCCTTCATCGGGATCATCAACACCTTGTCGCAAGCGGAAATGACCTCCTGCGGCAATCCGTTTGCCTCGTTTCCGATCAATACCATAGCTTTTTCCGGAAAAGAAACCGTTCCGAGTTTTACACTGTCATTCCGCAAAGCCGCCGCATAAACCGAAAATCCCTTTTGCTGAAAATCGCGAACGAGTTCAATCGGGTTTTCAACATTATAAATCGGCAATCGAAATAAAGACCCCATCGTACTGCGCAGCACCTTCGGGCTGTATACATCCGGGCAATCCGAGGTCATCAGCACTCCGGTTATTCCCAGCGCTTCCGCAGTCCGAATAATTGTTCCGACGTTTCCGGGGTCTTGCAGAGACACCAGAAAAAGAAAACGACCATACTCTATTTTACCAGTATTCACCGTTTTGTCAAGAGCGGCAAACACTGCAAATACTCCTTGAGGTGTTTGCGTATCCGAAATTTTTTCAGAAAGCTCTTCCGTAATCAAATACTGCCGTGCACATTGCGCTGTCAATTGTTGCCATTCGTCGGGAAATTTTTTAACGAAATGTTCGGTAGCAAATATGGATTCCGGAATCATGCCGCTGCGAACCGCATCACAGCACAGCCGCAGTCCTTCGGCAACAAAAAGCCCGGTTTTCTGGCGTTCTTTTTTGGACGACACCAATTTGCACAATTGTTTATATCGGCTGTTTTCTTTACTGGTAATCGCTTCCATATAGACTCCTTATAAAAAAACGCCTGCCGGATCGGCAAGCGTTCTCTGACTTATAAAGCAGCTTTTGCCTTCTCGACAAGAGAAGTAAAGCCGGCAACATCATTGATCGCAATCTCGGAAAGCATTTTTCTGTTCAGAGTTACGTTTGCTTTCTTCAGACCGTTCATGAAAGTGGAATAGTTAATATCATTCATACGGCAAGCCGCAGAAATTCTCGCAATCCAGAGGCTTCTGTAATTGCGTTTTTTCTGCTTACGTCCGATAAACGCATATTGACCGGATTTCATGACAGCCTGTTTAGCCATCTTAAAATGGGCACTCTTTGCTCCGAAATAGCCTTTTGCCAGTTTCAGGACTTTCTTTCTTCTCTTGCGCGTCATCATTGCGCCTTTAATACGAGCCATGTATGTTCAACCTCCGATTCAATTAAAATTTATTTGTAAGGAATAAGTGCTTTCAGCGCTCTGACATTGGTCTTATCCGCATAAGCCGCAGAACGAAGACCTCTCTTGCGCTTGGTGTTCTTCTTTGTCAAAATGTGGGACTTGAAAGCATGTGCGCGCTTTACCTTACCGTTTTTGGTGAGATTGAAACGTTTTTTTGCTCCGCTGTTTGTCTTAAGCTTCGGCATTTTGAAACTCCTCCTTAAATCTTCTTATTTGGCGGGCTTTGCTGACAGGAACATCACCAGATTGCGACCTTCCATTTTCGGCTGCTTGTCTACAACTCCGACTTCGGAACACTGCTCTGCGAAGCGATTCATCAGATCATTTCCGAGTTCCGGATGAGCAAGCTCTCTTCCGCGATACTTGATACTGACCTTCACCTTGTCTCCGCCTTTAAGGAACTTCACGGCATTGTTTGCCTTGGTATTGAAATCGTGAACATCGATGTTCAAAGACATACGAACTTCTTTAATTTCAATAATTTTCTGGTTTTTCTTTGCCTCTTTTTCCTTTTTTGCCTGTTCAAATCTGTATTTCCCGTAATCCATAATGCGGCAAACGGGCGGAACCGCCTGCGGTGCGATTTTTACAAGATCAAGATTCTTCTGAACAGCAAGCTTTTGTGCATCTTTCGACGACATAATTCCGAGCTGTGATCCATCATCGCCGATAACACGAATTTCTTTATCGGTGATTTCTTCGTTGATTAGCAATTCCTTGCTGATAGTCAAACACCCCCAAAGCCCTTTTCATAAAAATAAATGCACAGACAGTTTACCCGTCTGTGCACAAAAAAATCTGTGTATGAACCGTGCCTGACAACAGTCGGCAGGTGAGAACGGATAAAGTTCTGCTTCGTTTACCGATACAGTATATCACCGTTTTTCCCGTTTGTCAAGCGTTTCTTGCATTTTTTATTGTTTTTCTTTTGGCGTATTGACCGTAACCTGCGGATACGGAATGGTGATGCCTGCCGCATCAAACGCTGCCTTCACTTTTTCATACATATCATAATTCAAATCCCAGTAGTTCTGCTTTTCCACCCACACCTTTACCGCAATATCCACCGAGCTTGCCGAATGTGCGCACATACGCACGGTGGCTTTTTCCGGGTGAATCGCCAACGGGTTATCTGCGATCACCTTTTCAATGACCGCTTTGGCCTTTTCAAAATCGTCGTCATAACCGATTGAAAACACAAGGTCAAGGCGCAGTTCATTTTCTGCCGTATAATTCATGATCACGGCATTTGCCATTTGACTGTTCGGAATATACACGTGTTTGTTGTCGTACATGGTGAGATAGGTATAAAACATATCAATGTCCTTAACAATTCCCTCGTGGTCGCCGACAGTAACATAATCGCCGATTTTAAAAGGCTTCGTTGAAAGGAGCTGGAGTCCGCCGATGAAATTTTTCACAAGATCCTGTACTGCCAAGGAAACGCCCAAGCTTGCCACGCTTGTGATTGCCACCGCACCGGTAACATCCAGACCAAGCGCTGACGCCGCCATAAATAGGAACAGCGTATAAAGTAAAATTTTGATCACTGCCAGCAACATTCCCTGGGCGTTTACGGGAATTTTTGACATTTCCAGCGCACGTACCGTCAGACGCGTCAAAAATTTCACCAGAAAATAGCCCACCACCAGAATAACCGCCGCCACCAACAAATCGGCAATGTGTCCGGAAATATAATCAATTGCCTTCTGAAAAAAAGACTCTCCGGAAGGCGTTTCCATACGGTGATACATCTTATACCTCCTTATTTTTCTGCTGTTCGACATATCGGCTCGGCGGAACACCTTTGATTTTTTTGAAAACTCTCGAAAAATACAGCGGGTCGTTGAACCCCACCGAGTTGGCGATTCCGTTTATACTCAAGTCGCTGTTCTTCAGCAAGGAACACGCTTTATTGATGCGGAACTTTGTCAAAAATTCATTGGGGGAAGCCGAAAGATTCTGCACAAAAATCCGATGCAGATGGCTGCGGCTGAGTCCCACATTCTCGGCAATATCTTCCACGCCGATATTTCCCGAATAGTTATACTGAATATACTTCAACGCTTTTTCAATATAAGAATGGTTGCCGAGTTCTCCGCGTTTTCCCTGCTCGGAAAGCTCAATGAGCTGCGAAAGAAAAAGATACAGATAACCGGTCATGCGGCTTTCGTCATAAACTTCCCGTCCGGCACCGTGATAGATATTCAGAATTCCTTCTCTTACCGCACGGTTTCCGCGGCAGGAAATCACCGGATTATTCCGTGAAAAGTCCGTCAGATGCAGCAGACGATCCGCTTCAATGCCGTTAAAGCCGACCCAAGCGTATTCCCAGGGGTTCACATCATCCGCGATATATGAAACCTCCTGCGAAGGATAAATAATAAAAAGCTGTCCTGCACTGAGAGAATACGTGCGGTTATCCACCGAAAAGGTTCCTTCGCCGGACATCACATAGTGAATCAGATAATGATCCCGCACCGCCGGTCCCCATCCGCACAGCGGAGAGCATTGCTGAATCCCGCTGTTATATACGGTCAGGCACATATTTTCACGAGTGCTTGTTTTAAAAGCATACTTGAATTCCCGCACGTACTCTCCCCCCTTCGGCAAATTATTTTAATCATAGCACATTCTTTCCGAAAAAACAACGGTCTTTGTTAAAATTTGCAACAATTGTCCATATCAATTACACAAAAACGACTTGAAAAAACGTTTGAATTGTTGTATGCTT
>DLVP01000003.1:0-3713 GCA_003445125.1 Oscillospiraceae bacterium
CCTCGGTCTTGCCCGCGCCGACAATGGTGTGCAGCTCATCGATGAACAGAATAATTTTGCCTTCGGAACGCTTGATTTCGTTGAGGACGGCTTTCAGACGTTCCTCAAATTCGCCGCGGTATTTTGCGCCTGCGATCAGTGCGCCCATGTCCAAAGAAAAAATGGTTTTTTCTTTGAGTCCTTCCGGCACATCGCCGCGGACAATACGCTGCGCCAGACCTTCGGCAATAGCGGTTTTGCCGACACCGGGTTCACCGATCAGCACCGGGTTGTTTTTGGTTTTTCTTGACAGAATACGAATTACGTTGCGGATTTCGCTGTCACGTCCGATGACCGGATCCAGTTCCTGCTTTCTGGCTCTTTCGACCAGATCGGTGCCGTATTTTTTGAGGGCATCATAGGAGGATTCGGGATTGTCACTGGTGACAGGCGCGGTTTTCACCTTGGAAAGCTCCTCGGTAAAACGGTTTTTCGTGATTCCGTGATCGCTCAGCAGTTTTTTCACGGCAGGCGTGCCTTCCGTGAACATACCGAGCATCAGATGCTCGACCGAAATGTATTCGTCGCCCATTTTTTTGGCAACCGTTTCGGCAAAGGTCAGCAGACGGCTCGTCTCATTGGAAGCGTAAATTTCCACGCTTTGCCCGGAAACCTTCGGCAGCTGACGGATCAGTGTGTCCAGCTCGGACAGTACACTGTCGGCGTTGACACCCATCTTCTGAAACAAAGAAGGAATCAGTCCGCCGTCCTGATCGATCAGGGCATACAACAGATGTTCGGGGGTAATATACTGATTTTGATTTTCCTGCGCCATGGCGCGGGCGGTGTTAATGGTTTCTACGGTTTTTTGAGTAAATTTTTCGGCGTTCATAAAACTTCACTCCTCAGATCCAAAGTTTGCGGTGTTTGTAAACGGCGGCATATTGCTCTGCAACCTGCTGAGCCGTCAGCCCGCCGCAGATATAGCCTTTCATCAGTTTGTCAAACAAAGTGACATAATCGGAAATTGCCGAAGCGATTTCTTCCGCGTCCGTGACGTTTTCGGGGCAGCGGATGCTGCGGACAAAACGTCCGTCGTATAGGGCGTACTCGTGCTTATGCGGCAAAAGCGCATCCTCCGTTTGTTTCAGCAGACGGAAAAACGCGGTCATTGCTTCGATAAGCGCGGGCGACTGAGTGCGGAAAACCACCGACAGTTCGCCGAGATCCTTTGATTCCGGACCGAACAGCGACACTTCATACTTGATGGTCGGACGGTATTTGTATTCCAGACTGGATTTCAGCGACATGGTCGGCACATTCGGTGAAACAAACGGTACCAACTCGCGCGACGGAGAAAGCAGCTCCTCTACCGCCTTAAAAATGCGGTTGATCCGCTGCTCCGGGGTGATGACGGAGACGTAATCCGCCAGAATGTGGTTGATCAGATTGGAACGGTTGGTGCCTTGTACGTGCGCCAATCGGTCGATCTCGCGCACGACATCGTCGGAAAGCGTCAGACTGTACAGTGTTTTTTTCATAATCGACCTCCGAATATAGCGTAGACAGCTTTGCGGCGTTTCAGACACTTGAACGGGTGCTTTGAAATTCTCCGCGAGGCTGTCGAGATTTCTTTTTTTAATCTTGTTTTTATTATAGCACTTTCTTTTTTATTTGTCAATAGTTTTATATAAATGTTCACACAAACTACACAATTTTTCGCACAAAAAATGCGGCACCCGACAGCGTCGGATGCCGCGAAATAAAGTTACGCATCAAAAGATTCCTGCCGAGTCAGCACGATACGGTCGTCCTGCACATCCAATGCAATGCCTACGGGGAGATCGTCGGCGTGATTGACGATTTCCAGCGCCAATGCGTCTTCCACATATTTGCGGATTACGTGGCGCAGTTCACGCGCACCGCTGCGACGGGAATCTGCCTTTTGGACGACAAAATCAACCACCGCGTCGGTGTAGGAAAGGCGAATGCCCTTCTGCATCAGCGGTTCGCGCAGTTCCTCCAGCATCAGGCGCGCAATTTTTTTGAAATCCTCGTCCGAAAGCGGAGAGAAAACAACGATTTCGTCCACACGTCCCAAAAACTCCGGACGCAGAAATTCGCGCAGCGCCTTCACTGCTTTGTCCTTGGCAATTTCCGTCTGCGTCCGTCCGAAGCCCACGGAGGCGTCGTTGCGGTTGCTTCCGGCATTGGAGGTCATCACAATGACAGTGTTTTCAAAATTGACCACTCGTCCGTGCGCATCCGTAACACGTCCTTCGTCGAGAATTTGCAGCAGCAGGTTCATGACATCGGGATGCGCTTTTTCGATTTCGTCAAACAAAATCACGGAATATGGCTTGCGGCGAACCTTTTCGGTCAGTTGTCCCGCTTCGTCGTAACCGACATATCCGGGAGGCGAACCGACCAGTCGGGATACCGCGTGCTTTTCCATGAATTCGGACATATCCAGACGGATCAGCGGATCCACGGTGTCGAACAGCTCTTTTGCCAGCACCTTCACCAGCTCGGTTTTTCCGACGCCAGTCGGTCCGACAAAGATAAAGGAAGCCGGACGCTTGCGCGGGCTGATCTGCGCACGGGAGCGTCGGATAGCAGCACAGACAAGATCCACCGCTTCGTCCTGACCAATGATCTTCTTTTTGATTTCCCGATCGAGATTGGCAATGCGGCTCATTTCGTTTTCGCGAATTTTGGACGCAGGGATTCCCGTCCACAGCTCGATGACCTTGGCAATGTCGTCGGAGGTGACCTTGATGGAAAACGCTTTGTCGCGGATTTCGTCCTGCCGCGAGTTCAGTCGCAGAACCTCCGCCTTGATTTCGGCAATGCGTTCATAGTTCACCCCGCCGTCCTTGTCGGGATTTTCCTGTAAATTTTTTTCCTCTTCTTCCAACGCCTGCAACTGTTTGTCCAGCTTTTCATACTCGGCAAGCTCGACATTTTTCAGTGAAGCGCAGGAACACGCCTCGTCCAACAGGTCAATCGCCTTGTCAGGGAGAAAACGGTCGGTAATATACCGTTCGGACAGCACTGCGCAGTCGCGGAGCAACTTGTCGTCCACAGAAACTTTGTGGAAGTTTTCGTAATATTCCTTCACGCCGCGCAGAACTTCAATGGTGTCCTCAATGTTCGGCTCGTCCACGGTTACCGCCTGAAAACGGCGTTCCAAAGCGGCGTCTTTTTCAATGTACTTGCGATACTCGTTGAAAGTGGTTGCACCGATCACCTGAATCTCCCCGCGGGAAAGCGCGGGTTTAAGAATGTTGGCGGCGTTCATGCTGCCTTCGGAATCGCCGGTGCCGACGAGATTGTGAATTTCGTCGATGAACAGAATGATGTTGCCTTCGGCTTTCACCTCGTCGATCAAGCCCTTGACGCGGCTTTCAAACTGTCCGCGAAACTGCGTGCCGGCGACCAGTGCGGTCAGATCCAGCAAATGCAGTTCCTTGTCCATCAGCTTCGGCGGCACATTGCCCGAAGCGATGCGCAGGGCGATTCCTTCGGCAATGGCGGTTTTTCCGACACCCGGTTCGCCGATCAGACAGGGATTGTTTTTGGTGCGTCGGTTGAGAATCTGAAGCACACGGTAAATTTCCTTGTCCCTGCCGATCACGCGGTCAATTTTTCCGTCGGCGGCTTTTTGCGTCAGATTGGTGCAATAGTTGTCAAGGTACTTGCGCTTGGTGGCTTTCTGTGCCTTTTTTTGCGGC
>DLVP01000003.1:3746-6255 GCA_003445125.1 Oscillospiraceae bacterium
CGTGCCACTCTCCTGCGTTTCTTCGGGCTTCATGAAGGGCATTGCCATTGCGCCGCCCATTTCAAAACCGTCCGCATCGCCCAGAGCTTCGGGATCCTGTCCGTACATCGCTTCGATGTCCTCGTCGGAAAGCCCCATTTTGTCAATCAGATCGGTCACCTGTTTGATGCCAAGCTCCTTGGCACATATCATACAATAGCCCTTGTCTACGGGATGTCCGTTCTCAAAACCGGACATAAAGACAACAGCCATACGTTTTTTGCATTTTGAACAAAGCATAAGATTCACCTACCCCATGATTGATTATACGGCAAACATATGGATAAATCGTTAAGATTGTTTGGAATTGTTTTTAAGTTTGAAAAATTCCGGGATGTACATGGCGAGCGTGAACAGCATGTAAACCATCACGCCGATGATGATTCCCGTGATGGCGTCGTCGGAAATCGTGTCGGAAAAGGCAATGATGATAAAGGCGGCAATGTAGAACATCACGGTGCCCACTTTTCCGAACCATTTGGAAGAAGCCATGGGGATTTTCTTTTTCAGAATGATCAGACCGCCGATGAGCATGGTCAGCTCCTTCAGAAAGATCACGGCAACCGCCCACAGCAGGCGCGGGTGAAGAACGACCAGACAGATCAGTACGGTGATCTGTGTCAGCTTGTCCGCCAACGGATCGAGAATTTTCCCGAGTTCGCTGGTCATGTGAAAGCGGCGGGCAATATAGCCGTCCAGCACATCAGTCAGCCCCGACAACAGCAGAACCACCGCCGAAAGCAGATAATACGGCTGTTTTCCGCCGCACAGATACAGCACGGCGAACACGGGAATCAGCAAAATGCGCAGAAGGGAAAGTTGATTCGGAATGTTCATAAAACCCCTCCGAGGTCAAAAATGTAAGGTCGAAAAAAACGAAAACAGCCGTGAGCGTTCGAGATCCTGCACGGACATGAACGAAAACGGACCGAATACCGTCAGTACAAACTGAAAAACAGCAAAGAGCAGATAGAGAATAATTGCCGCCTGGAGCACACCGATCACTGCGCCGAACAGCGTGTTGACCGGACCGACCAGCGGAATATCGCGCACATGAACCAAGGCTTTGGAAAGCAGCTTGACCAGCCACAGACAAAGCAGGAAAACCACCAGAAATGTCACTGCGCTCATCACCGTAATGACCACCGGACCGATCACATCGTTGGTCAGCGTGCGGGCAACGGTTTCGGCAGTGTCGGCGGATTTGTCGGACAGGGAGGAGAGGATCGTTTCGGTGTCAAGTCCGCGGATCAGCTGCCGCACAGCCGCAGGCAGGCGGTCGATAAGCTCCAGCTGGGCGGAAACGCCGGAAAAGTCCGTTAAATCCTTGATAGAGTTGAAAATGGCACTGTACAGCTTGTCGTGAGCGAAGTGCAGATACAAATATTGCGAAAGAAAAGAGGACATGAAATTCGCGGCGATGACGGAAAAAAGTGCGCCGACAAAGGACACGGCGGCGGAAAGAAACCCGCGTCTTGCGCAGATGATCACGGTGATTATCGCGACCGTCACGGCAATGACATCCGTCAGTAACGAAACCATAGACAGTCTCCCTTCAATGAAGTTCATTTTTACAGTATACCATATCCGCCGGATTTTTTCAATAACCTCCCGCCGAAAAATTGCATAAGATGCGATAGGGGCATTGCCCCCAAAAAAGAGAACGGAGAAGAGCCTATGAACGAAATGTATCGCGCTGCCTGCGCGTCGCAAAAGGATCAGGTACAGCTTTGCGAGCTGCCGATCGCTTTTGCCTATGTGCCGATGCAGCGCTTTGGTCAATTGTATGATGCTTCGGCGGCATTGGCGCACGGTACCTTATATAAGGAACTGGATATGCCGTTTTGCGGATCGGAGGCAAGAAGATGAATGAAAACAAACGCAATTGCCTGAGAAGAATTCAGGCGTGCGATTTTGTGCTCTGCGAGATCGCACTGTTTCTGGATACCCATCCGAATTGCCGCGAGGCAAAGGAAATGTTCTGCCGCTACCAGGAGACCCGGCGCGAGGCGGCACAGGATTATGTACGCTGCGGCGGCGTGCTGGAACAGAAGTCCGCGTGTGCCGCAGAACGCTGGAATTGGATCGAAAGTCCGTGGCCTTGGGAAAGGGAGGGAAACTGAGAAATGTGGAATTATGAGAAGAAACTGCAGTACCCGGTAAAAATTTCCCGTCCGAATGCCAAACTGGCAATGGCGGTAATTAGCCAATTCGGAGGTCCGGATGGCGAGTTGGCAGCCGCTAACCGTTATTTAAGCCAGCGCTATACCATGCCGCTCAGCGAGCAGAAAGCACTGCTCACGGATATCGCCACGGAAGAACTGAATCACGTGGAGATGGTGTGCGCGATTGTCTATCAGCTCACGCGTAATCTGACGATGGATGAAATCAAACGCAGCGGATTTGATACGTACTTTGTGGATCACACGGCGGGACTGTACCCCGTGGCGGCGTCGGGTGTGCCTTTTTC
>DLVP01000058.1 GCA_003445125.1 Oscillospiraceae bacterium
TGGTTCAGTGCGCCTTTTTCCAGCCGGGATACCTGTGCCTGGCTGATGCCGATTTCCCCGGCAACCTCCATTTGTGTTTTGCCTTGAAAAAAGCGAAGGGAGAGAATCTTTTTTTCGCGCTCGTTGAGTTTTTTGAGTGCGTCGCGCATGGCAATTTCCTCAATCCAGCTGTTGTCGTCCTGTGTGTCCTTGATCTGATCCATGATGTAGACGGTGTCGCCGGAATCCGAATAAATCGGTTCGTTGAGGGAAATCGGATCGACAATGGCGTCCAACGCCAGCACCACTTCCCTTTTGGGGAGGGAGAGTTCACGGGAAATTTCCTCGATGGACGGCTCGCGCGAAAGGCGGTTGGTGAGCTCTTCCTTTGCTTGCATGGCGCGGTAAGCGGTGTCGCGCATGGAGCGGCTGACACGCACGGAATTGTTGTCCCGCAAGTACCGACGAATTTCCCCGAGAATCATCGGAACGGCGTAGGTGGAAAATTTCACCTCGTGTATAGGGTCAAAATGATCGATGGCTTTAATTAGTCCGATGCAGCCCACCTGGAAGAGATCGTCGGGGTTTTCTCCGCGGTTGGTGAATTTCTGAACCACACTCAGTACCAATCGCAGGTTTCCGTTGATCAGAGTTTCCCGCGCCTGCTTGTCACCGGCGCGGCTTTTTTTCAGGAGGGCGATTTTCTCATCCTCCTTGAGCACTTTCAGTTTTGAGGTATTGACACCGCAGATTTCCACTTTGTTTATCATAACTTCCTCCGAACAAAAACTCTCTGTCGTCCGGATGTCGCATGGTCTATCCGAAGTATGGACGGTTTTGTGCGGAAGATACATTGCCGGGGAGAAAATCAGTCGTTGAAGCTCTTTTCCAGCTCGCGGCGCAGCTGCTTGATGATCTTTTTTTCAAGGCGGGAGATGTACGACTGGGAAATGCCGATCAGATCGGCAACTTCCTTTTGTGTGTGCTCTACGCCGTCGATCAGTCCGAAACGCATCTGCATGATTTTCTTTTCGCGATCGCTCAGTCGGTCAACCGCCTCCAAAAGCAGGCTTTTTTCCACATCCTGCTCCAGATCACGGTTGACGGTGTCGCTGTCGCTGCCGAGAACATCGGACAGCAGCAGTTCGTTTCCGTCCCAATCGACATTGAGCGGTTCTTCAATGGAGATGTCGTTCTTGGAGTTGGCGGTTTTTCGGATGTACATCAGAATTTCGTTTTCAATGCAGCGGGAAGCGTACGTTGCCAGTTTGATGTTTTTCTGAGGACAGAACGTGTTGACGGCTTTGATCAGACCGATGGTGCCGATGGAAATCAGATCCTCGATGCCGACGCCCGTGTTCTCAAACTTTTTGGCGATGTAGACCACCAGACGCAGATTGTGGATAATCAATTCCTGTCGTGCGCCGTGTTCCTTTTCGCGGATCAGCAAATCGTCAAATACGCGCTTTTCCTCGTCGGGGGATAGCGGCGCGGGCAAGGTGTCGGGACCGTTGATGTACTCGACGGGACTGCCGATTTTCCATCGCAGGATCAGTGCCTGGAACCATAAATGAAGTCTACGAAACATGGGTAATTCCTCCTCTTTTTTCGGAAAGAATAAGCTGCGGATTGAGAATCACGGAATGATCCGTGTGATAGCTTTGCGGATTGTAAACGGCAATCAGCACGCGGTCGGTGGAGAAATGCTTTTCTTGAACTCGTATTTCCAGCTCCTCCGGAATAAACGCCGGAAGAAGGGAGCTTCCGCCTACGGTGTGAACCGAAACGAGCCGTATTTTTTCGGGAAGACCCAACGGATCAGTCAGGGCGGAAAAATCGCCGAAAACCACCTGCTCCTGTTCGGACAGCAGGTCGCGGATGACAGGATAAGCACAAAGAACCACCGGCGTGTCTGTAAAAACGTCCCGAAGTGCGTTTCCGGTGTCAAGAAAACCGGGAGAGACGACAGATTTTTTTCGATAGGTGATCTGCACCTCGTATGCCGTTTTCGGAGAAAGAACCGGGGGTCTTGTGAGGCGCTGAAACCCCACAAGGAACACATAAACGGCGGCACTGCACAAAATCATCAGTATCGGCGAGACGCGTATGTAAGGAATCGAATTGCGGATGAAAAGAACACGCGGTCGGAAAAGAAAATAAATGCCGTACAGGATACCGCCGAACAGGAATGAAACAATGAAAAAAGTGACGGTACAGCGCAGAAAACGCTTGAATGATTTGTACCCGAAGGCAAGAAACGCCATCAAAACTCCCGACAGCAGTTTGCAAACCACGGAAAGAAACGGCGGGGAAGAGAACGAAAAGAACAGCACGCAGTACAGACTTCCCACGACGGAAGAAAGCAGGATCTTCCATGTTTTGCAGACGCTTTGCACCAACTGTGCCGTGATCAGAAGCAGAAAATAGTTGATCCACAGGTTCGTCACAAACAGAATGTCAAGATAGATCGTCACACGTTCTCACCACCCATGCAAACAGTATACGGCAAACCGCATAAATTTGTTGTCGAAATTCGGGTTGGAATTCTAAGAAAAATAGAAGAAAAGGTATTTCCAAATGCACGAAAGTGTGGTATACTGATTCTATTACTGTACACAAGGGGAACCAATATGATCAAACTGACTGAAAAAGGCGTTTTTCTGGTAAACGGAAAGCATCTGGTGGAAGATGAACGCGAGCTGAAAAAATTCGGCATCGAAGCGGATAAAGAAACCTTGCGCAAGGGGACAATGGCGTACGGAATTCTTTCACAGCATAATGTTTCGGGAAACGACGAACAACTGCAAATCAAATTTGACGCAATGGCGTCGCATGATATTACCTATGTCGGCATTATTCAGACCGCACGGGCGAGCGGGCTTGAAAAATTTCCGATCCCGTATGTGCTGACCAACTGTCATAACAGCCTTTGCGCCGTGGGTGGAACGATCAACGAGGACGACCATGTGTTCGGCCTTTCGGCAGCGAAAAAATACGGCGGAATTTATGTCCCCGCTCACCAGGCGGTGATTCATTCTTATATGCGAGAAATGATGGCGGGCTGCGGAAAAATGATTCTCGGCTCCGACAGCCATACGCGCTACGGCGCGCTGGGAACCATGGCAATCGGCGAGGGTGGACCGGAGCTTGTCAAACAGCTGCTGTGCAAGACGTATGACATTCGCCGTCCGGAAGTGGTGGCGGTGTACCTGACCGGTCATGTCGCCAAAGGCGTCGGACCGCAGGACGTCGCGCTGGCAATTATCGGAGCGGTGTTCAAAAACGGCTATGTCAAGAATAAGGTGATGGAGTTTGTCGGCGACGGAATCAAGGATTTGGAGATGGAATTCCGCAACGGCATCGATGTCATGACCACGGAGACCACCTGTCTGAGCTCTATTTGGATGACCGACTCCAAGACGAAGGAATATTTTGAAATTCATAAACGTCCCGAAGCCTACCGCGAACTTTCGCCTGCATCGGCGGCGTATTACGACGGCGCGGTAGTGGTTGACCTGAGCACGATCAAGCCGATGATTGCCATGCCGTTCCATCCGAGCAATGTCTATGAAATCGAAACGCTCAACGAAAATCTTGAGGACATTCTGCACAAGGTGGAATATGAGGGAACAAAACAGCTGGCATCGCCGAATGTGTTTTTGAAGCTGACCGATAAGATCGTAGACGGTCGGCTCAAGGTGAACCAGGGCGTGATTGCGGGCTGTGCCGGCGGTACGTTTGACAACCTGTGCGCCGTGGCGGACATTGTGGACGGAAAATCGATCGGAAACGGCGAGTTTTCCTTCAGCGTCTATCCGGCAAGTCAGCCTGTCTTTATGGAACTGATGCGCAACGGCGATCTGGCGAAAATCATGGAAACCGGTGCGACGGTGCGTTCGGCGTTCTGCGGTCCGTGCTTCGGCGCGGGGGATGTTCCTGCCAATAACGGCTTGAGCATCCGTCATTCCACCCGTAACTTCCCGAACCGCGAAGGCTCCAAGCCGAATGAGAGGCAGATCGCTTCGGTAGCTTTGATGGATGCGCGTTCCATTGCGGCAACGGCAGTCAACGGCGGCTTCCTGACTCCGGCGACCAATCTGGATGTGAATTTCCGTAAGAAGAAATTCCATTTTGATCATACGATTTATGAAAACCGCGTTTATTTCGGCTATGGCAAAGCCAACCCCGAGGAATCACTGAAGTTCGGACCGAACATTGCCGACTGGCCCGTCATGTCGGAATTGACCGAGGATATTCTGCTGAAGGTAGTTTCGGTGATCAAAGACCCCGTAACCACCACCGATGAATTGATTCCTTCGGGCGAAACTTCTTCGTACCGCTCCAATCCGATGAAATTGGCGCAGTTTACATTGTCGAGAAAAGACCCGCAGTATGTGTCCCGCGCAAAAGCGGTGCAGGAGGCGGAAACACGCCGCGTCAACGGCGAAAATCCGCAGCTTCCCGAAACGGTGCTGGAGGCAATCCGCACGGTGAAGGCAGATTTCAATCCCGCAGAAACCGAAATCGGCAGCACGATATTTGCCAAGAAACCGGGCGACGGTTCGGCACGTGAACAAGCGGCTTCCTGCCAGAGAGTACTCGGCGGACTTGCCAATATTGCCAACGAATACGCAACCAAACGGTATCGCAGCAATCTGATCAACTGGGGAATGCTGCCGTTTATTTTCGACGGCGAGGACGTTCCTTTTGAAAACGATGATTATGTCTTTGTGCCCGGGATCCGCAGCGCGGTGGAAAAACGGCACAGTGCCGTAAAGGCGTACCTTGTGCATAACGGAGAGATGCGCGAAATCTCTCTGCAACTTTTGGATATGACCGACGACGAGCGACGCATTGTGATGGACGGTTGTTTGATCAATTATTATAAGAAATGAGGAGACATCATGAAGATTACCCTGCTTGAAAACGAACATTGGTGGGGCGGTTGTGCCGCCGACGGTTCCCGCATGCCGTTCACGGCGGAAACAGAATTTCAGCGTGTGATGGCACCGAATACTACCAATAACCAGGCAAACCCGGTGCTGCTGTCCGATTGCGGACGGTATGTCTGGTGCGAAGAGGGAATGACCTTTTCTTTTTCCAAAGGCGTGCTGGAAGTGGAGTCTGCGGGAGAAATTGTTTTCCGTGAGACCGGCGGCGGGTTGAAAGAAGCCTTCCGCGAAGCAAAATCCACCTATTTTCCTGATGACGGAAAGCTCCCCGATACCGATCTGATCTTGCATCCGCAGTATAATACCTGGATTGAACTGATGTATGAGCAGTGCGAAAAGAAAATTCTTGCCTATGTGGACGATCTGGTGGCAAACGGGATGCCGAAAGGTGTCATCATGATCGACGACACCTGGCAGCAGAACTACGGCACATGGGAATTCAGCGCTTCCAATTTCACCGATCCCAAGGGAATGATTGATCGGATTCACGCACTCGGTTATAAAATTATGCTCTGGATCTGCCCGTTTGTCAGTGCGGACAGCATGGTCTACCGCGAGCTGGCACCCAAAAAGTATTTTGTCAAAAATCCCGACGGCAGCGATGCCATCCGCCATTGGTGGAACGGATACAGTGCTGTGCTGGATCTGACGAATCCCGGAGCGGTTCGTTGGTTCAAGGATCAGTTGGATCGTTTGCAGAACGACTACGGTGTTGACGGCTTTAAGTTCGATGCGGGCGATGCGTCTTTTTATCGCGCAGATGACGTGACCTTTGCCCCCACCACCCCGAACGGACAGTGCGAGCTGTACGCGGAGATCGGCAGAGCGTATGAACTGAATGAATACCGTGCGTGCTGGAAAATGGCGGGCTATCCGTTGGTACAGCGCTTGGCGGACAAACGTCACAGCTGGACGGAAAACGGCATGAACTGCCTGGTGCCCAATTCCTTGGCACAGAGTTTGATGGGCTATCGGTTCATTTGCCCGGATATGATCGGCGGCGGAGAATTTTCCTGCTTCCTTCCGGGTGCCGAGATGGACGAAGAACTGTTCGTACGGTACGCGCAGTGCAGTGCTCTGCTTCCGATGATGCAATTTTCCGCGGATCCGTTCCGTGTGCTGAACAAAGAAAACGCGGCGCTGTGCCGTGAAGCCGCACTGCTGCATGAAGAAAAGGGCGAGGAAATCCTCGGTTATGTCAAAAAAGCGATGGCTTCCTGTGACCCGGTGATTGCCCCTGTATGCTACTATTACCCCGGAGAAGGCACGATGTGCGAAACGGAGTATATGCTCGGAGAAAATCTCCTGGTGGCTCCCGTAGTGGAAAAAGGACGTGTGGAAAGCGAAATCTATTTGCCCACCGGCACCTGGATCGGTTTTGATTCCAAGGAATATACGGGCGGAAGAAAGATTCGGATTCCCACGCCGCTGAATACGCTCCCTTACTTCTATAAAAAGTAATGAGCGAGGAGACTGATCATGTTTACGGCGATCCGTCACTATTTTCAGCGCATTGACCGTTGGACAGCGGCTTTGTGCCTGCTGTCCTCGGTGTTGAGCATTGTGCTTCTGATGTCCATTCATCAGAGCTACCCGGATTATGTCGGCAAACGTACCGTTCTCATGCAGATCGGCGCCACCGGACTCGGTGTGGTGGCAATGATTGTGCTGTCGCTGGTTGATTATACGATTTTTACGCGCTTCTGGTATATTCACTATCCGCTTTGCATTCTGTTCGTCTGCCTGACCTTTGTGTTCGGCGTCGGACGTGCGGGGGCGGATGATAAGGCGTGGCTGTTGATTTTCGGTGTTTCCGTCCAACCGTCGGAGTTTTTGAAGCTGTCTTTCATTCTGACGTTTGCCGCGCAGGTGGAACATATCAAGGACAGTGTGAACACATTCTTCGGGCTGCTACGGCTGTGCTTTTTCGGGCTGCTGCCGTGCGCCCTGGTCGTTCTTCAGGGAGACGACGGCTCTGCCATGGTGTTTCTGCTGATTTTCGTCTGCATGA
Organism: Oscillospiraceae bacterium; assembly: GCA_003445125.1. Lineage (GTDB taxonomy): Bacteria > Bacillota > Clostridia > Oscillospirales > Ruminococcaceae > UBA11540. The sequence continues at coordinate 6,943 of DLVP01000058.1, forward strand.
TTTTTGCGGCGGGAATCAGTTATAAGTGGATTGCCCTGGCAGGAGGATTGGCGGCGGTAGCTGTGCCGCTGATCTGGAAATTTGTGATGAACAACGACCAGAAACTGCGTTTTTTGGTGCTGTTTGACGACAGCATTTCCCCCGAAGTGGTCTATCAGCAGAACGCGGGACTCAAAGCCATGAGTTACGGCGGTATGTGGGGCACGGGGCTGTTCAACGGGACGCATAAATACATTCCCGAAATGCACAATGATATGATCTTTTCGTTCATCGGCAATGCGCTGGGCTTTGTCGGATGCTGTGCCGTTTTGCTGGTTCTCGGAACGATTTCCGTCCGCATTCTGCTTGCGGCGCGCAAATCGGAAGAAAACGTGCAGGGAAAAATCGTCTGTGCCGGCGTTTTTGGGATGTTTGCATTCCAGACGATCATCAATGTGGGAATGAATCTGAAGGTTCTTCCCGTGGTCGGCATCACGCTTCCACTGTTCAGTTCGGGCGGCTCTTCGGTGCTGATGACCTATATCGCTATCGGAATTATCATGAACGTCTATTCGCAAAGCCATTTGAAAACATTGTATTGATGAGTGTGAAAGACATGGAAAAAATCAAACCGATGCTGTTCACGGCGTTGAAAGGGTACACGAAAAAGCAGTTTTTCAACGATCTCGTGGCAGGTGTCATTGTAGCGGTGATTGCGCTTCCGCTTTCGATCGCTTTGGCTCTGGCGTCCGGTGTCGGTCCCGAAGAAGGACTGTATACCGCGATTGTCGCAGGATTTCTGATTTCTTTTCTCGGCGGAAGCCGGGTGCAGATTGCCGGACCTACGGCGGCATTTGCTACGATTGTGGCGGGAATTGTCAATAAAAACGGCATGGACGGATTGGCACTGGCAACCGTCATGGCAGGCGTTCTTCTGGTCGTGATGGGCTTGCTTCGTTTGGGAAGCCTGATTCGCTTCATCCCGTATACCATCACCACCGGCTTCACGGCGGGAATTGCCGTAACGATTTTGGTGGGACAGCTTAAGGACTTTTTCGGTCTGACCTATCCGGAAGGAGTCAAACCGATTGAAACCACGGAAAAAATCAAAGCCTTCGGAGAGAATATCGCGACGGTTAACGGCTGGGCGGTACTGGTGGGCGTAGCGGCACTGGCGATTCTGATTTTTTGGCCGAAAATCAGCAAAAAGATCCCCGGTTCGCTGATTGCGATTCTGGTAGGCATCGGCATGGTGAAGCTGCTTCGACTGCCGGTGAATACCATCGGCGACCTGTACCGGGTCAGCAGTGCTCTGCCGTCGTTTCGACTGCCTTCGTTTGACCTTCATTCGGTGATTACCGTGTTTCCCGATGCGGTAACGATTGCGGTGCTGGCTGCGATCGAGTCGCTTCTTTCCTGCGTGGTGGCGGATGGCATGATCGGGGACAAGCACCGCTCCAATACCGAACTGGTGGCGCAGGGAATCGGCAATGTCGGTTCGGCACTGTTCGGCGGTATTCCCGCCACGGGCGCGATTGCACGTACCGCGGCAAATATTAAAAACGGAGGACGGACGCCCGTTTCCGGTATGGTACACGCGGCGGTACTTCTACTGATTCTGGTGGTTCTGATGCCGTATGCGGCGCTGATTCCGATGCCGGTAATTGCGGCGATTCTTTTCCATGTCGCCTATAATATGTGCCAGTGGCGCCCCTTTGTCAAAATTGTAAGAACTGCGCCGAAAAGCGATGTGCTGATTCTGGTGCTCACCTTTGTGTTGACAGTGGTGTTTGACCTTGTGGTTGCAATCGCGGTCGGCATGGTATTGGCGTGTGTGGTGTTTATGAAGAACATGAGCGATCACACGACAATGGAGGTGCGGGAATCGGAGGACGAAACGGTCTTTACGGTTCACGGCTCGCTCTTTTTCGGAACAAGCGAGAAAATCGGCAGTATTACGGTCGCGGACAAAGCGATTGTGCTTGACTTTTCTCAGGTGACCGTGATCGACGCGACGGCGCTTAAGGAACTTTTGGCGCTGCGTGATCGCTGTGCGCAAAAAGGCGTGCCGATGAAGATTGTGAATACGGACGCTTCTCTGCAAAAAGCGCTTGCAAAAGCCGATCTTGCGGAAACGGCTGCCGAAACGGTAAATGTCTGAAAAAAGCCCTGTGACTTGTCACAGGGCTTTTCAGCTTGTCAAAAAAC
>DLVP01000063.1:0-1688 GCA_003445125.1 Oscillospiraceae bacterium
AGCTTGAACAATTTTTATTCTTATCTTGTTGTCTAACTTTTTGGGGGTCACTTCATTTTATGACCGGCGGTGTTTTTATGTCCGCAAAATGCGGCTTTTATTCAACGGTAATGCCGTTTTGCAAAAGGAAAAAGCACTTGCTTTGGGCAAGTGCTTTTTTTGGTGGAGGCGAGGAGAGTCGAACTCCTGTCCGAAAATCTATTCACGCGGCTTTCTACGAGTGTAGTTTGTCTATAAAATTCCCTTCGGCGATCCCGGCAAACAGGAGGTCACCGTCGGTATTCCCTGATACATCGGAGTGTCGGGAAACCCATTTCCGACGTTCACCGCTATTCGACGCCTTATCCCGGCTCGCGGTCCTTCCGGGTAAGACGGCTGCCTTAGTTAGGCAGCGTAAGCTAAATCTTCGTTAGCGTTTAATTTAAAAATTGCGGCTTTTAAAGAGGCTCCGCACCTCTACTCGCTTACCGGGCTTCAAAATCCCCGTCGAAACCTTTACGCCCCCATTTATTGTAATGACCGTTCCTTCATGGCGCGGTCGATGTCCCGTGCGGCAGCTTTTTTTGCCATATCCGCACGTTTATCATAAAGTTTTTTGCCTCGGCAAAGCCCGATGGACGCCTTGACCCGCGATCCCTTAAAATACAGTGCCAGCGGAATCAGGGTATATCCCTGTACTTTGACAAGTCCGAAAAGCTTCAGAATCTCTTTTTTATGCATCAGCAATTTTTTCGCCCGCATCGGATCGCGGTTGAAAATATTACCTTTTTCATAAGGGCTGACGTGCATCCCTTTAATGAACATTTCTCCGTTGTCAATGTCACACCAGCTGTCCTTCAGATTCACCTGACCGAGACGGATGGACTTGACTTCGGTTCCGAACAATTCAATTCCCGCTTCATAGGTTTCCTCGACAAAATAGTCATGATATGCTTTTTTATTCTGCGCAATGGTTTTCGTATTTTCTGCCATTTTGCCGCCTCCCCTACTTATTTCTTTTTGAACACCCAGAAGTTATTGAGCGGAAAGCTGATCGCAATCATCACTGCCGTAGCTATCAAATTGATGACAAAGTCTCCGAACGGAAGCACTTGTTTTAACCCGTAAGTCAGCATGAGCTTCAATCCGAGCACCCCGAAATTAACCACCAAAAACTTCCACAGTTCCGATTTTGTATTCCCTTTTCCCGTCCGGAATGTCCAATGCTTATTGGTAATGAAGCTGTTGGTCATTCCCGCAAGGCAACCGACAATCTGTGCAACAAAAAGAGGCAATTTCAGCACGCTGTTCAGCAAGGTGGTCACACAGAGGTCGATGATGGTATTCAATCCGCCCGTTACGCAAAACTTTACGGCGCGCATGAACAGTTCTTTCCACTTCATATCTCGCTGCGTCCTTCCAACGCCCGGTACAATGTCACTTCATCGGCATATTCCAATTCTCCGCCGACAGGAATTCCGAACGCCAACCGTGTCACCTTGATTCCCAGCGGCTTCAGCAATTTGGAGACGTACATTGATGTCGTTTCTCCCTCGACCGTCGGATTGGTTGCCATAATCACTTCTTTTACTTCCCCGCTTTGGGTGCGCTTGAGAAGTTCTTTGATCTTCAGATTCTCCGGTCCGATTCCGTCCATCGGCGAAATCAATCCGTGAAGCACATGATACATTCCGTTATATTCTCGCGTC
>DLVP01000063.1:1700-3945 GCA_003445125.1 Oscillospiraceae bacterium
TTTTCGATAGCCGCCACATCTTTCGGACTTTCCACCACGCAGATGGTGGACGCATCCCGTTTCACGGAACGGCAAATCGAACAAACCGGTTCATCGGTAAAGTTACAGCAAATATCGCAATAACGGATTTTTTCACGCGCGTCCAGAAGCGCATCCACAAAAGCTTGCACATTCTCCTTCGGCGCGGAAATCATGTAATACGCCAGGCGCTGGGCGGTTTTGCGTCCGATATTCGGAAGCTTGGAAAACTCCTCCGACAGACGCGTCAAGGGCAATACTTCGTATCCCATAGATTAAAACAGTCCCGGCATATTGATCTTTCCTGTGATCTTTTGCATCTGCTCGTTGCTGGTCGTCTCGACCTCACGGATCACCTGATTGACCGCGGCAAGAATCAAATCCTGCAGCATTTCGATATCCTCAGGATCGACCGCTTCCGGCTGAATATTCAGCTTCAGCAGTTCTTTTTTTCCGTTCATGACCGCTTCGACCACACCGCCGCCGGCAGTCGCCTTAAATTCGCGAGCATCCAGTTCCTCCTGGGCTTTTGCTATATCCTCCTGCATTTTCTGTGCCTGTTTCATCATAGAGGTCAGATCGCCGGGTCCCTTACCCATTCCTTGCGGTAATCTTGCTTTCATTGTATTCACCCTTCGTTAATTGTAATGTCCATTTTTTCTGCCTGCCGTCTGAGAACGGACAGACCGTCTTCTTCTTTTTTCTCGGCAACGGCACGTTTGTACGGTCCGATGCTGTAAGTTTTTCCGGTAATTTCCGCGATTGCCCGTTTCAGTGAAGTACGCGCTTCGGCATTTTCATTGATGATTTTCGCAAACAGTGTGTTTTGTGTATCGATCAATGCGTAATTTCCCGAAATGTACATAGCGGAATTTTTAAGTGCCGCCGCCAACGGTTTATTCAACTGTGCCAAACGATCCAGAATGTCTTCCCAATCAGACGACTTCCGTGCACCCGCAGAATCCGGCATCTGTCTCGGCGGCTGCCGCACGGGCTCCTGCGGTTTCTGAGGTTCGGACGGCATCGTCTTTCTTTCCTCTGTCGGTCTGCTCACAGGCACCGCCTCGCCTGTCAAGAGACGTCTTTCCAGCTGTTCGATACGGCAGAGGAGCGCTTCCGCGGAAGTGTCCAATTCCTCATGAATCATCTTCATGACTGCCATTTCGAGTTCGGCTTTTTTATACTCCGTTTGCGTCATACGGTTGCCCGTCTGCGTCAAAAGAGACAGAATTCTGAGAATCCTCTCCAACGAAAACTTTTCTTTCGTTTCTTGCAAATACCGTAATTCATCCGGCATACAGTCAATGAGTGTCTCCGGATTTTTCGACAGGCGGCAGACCATCACATTGCGGAAGTTCGTCATCAGATCGGCGCACAGCCGCTGCATATCCACCGACATGGCATAGGCTTCATTAACCGCTCCCAAAGCCGCTTGGGTATCTTTTTGATACACCGCTTCGACGATTTTTTGCACAAACGTGTTTCCGGAAAGTCCGGCGCGCTCGCGCACAACGTCAGCCGTCACATGGCTGTTTCCCGACAGACACAAATCCAACAGCGACATCGCATCACGCATACCGCCGTCAGCACAGCGCCCGATCAGGCAGGCGGCATCGTCGTCAAGTTCGACCTGTTCCTTTTGGGCAATTTTTTTCAGATATTCCGCCACGGATTTACTGTCAATCCGCTTGAAATCAAAGCGTTGGCAGCGCGACATGATCGTCGGCGCGATTTTATGCACCTCGGTCGTTGCCAGAATGAACTTCACGTGTTCCGGAGGTTCCTCCAGAATTTTCAGCAAAGCATTGAAGGCACTCGCCGAAAGCATATGCATCTCGTCGATAATATAGACGCGGTATTTTGCTCTCACAGGGGCATAATAGGCTTCCTCGCGCAAATCGCGGATATAATCAACGCCATTATTGCTGGCGGCATCCATTTCCACCACATCCAGCACGGTGCCGTCATCGATTCCGCGGCAGATTTCACATTCGCCGCAAGGATTCCCGTTCACCGGATGAAGGCAGTTGACCGCCTTGGCAAAAATTTTCGAACAGGTAGTTTTGCCGGTTCCGCGCGATCCGGTAAACAGATACGCGTGAGAGGTTTTTCCGCTGATAATCTCGTTTTTCAACGTCGTGGTAATTGCGTCCTGACCGACCACATCATTAAAAGTACGCGGGCGGTATTTCCGATACAACGCCTGATACATCGCGGGCACCTCCTT
>DLVP01000122.1 GCA_003445125.1 Oscillospiraceae bacterium
AAAACGGGCTTTTGGCAGATATGTGGGAGTTTGTGAACATTCCGGGGACAGAGGTTGAACCGTTGATTGAATGGCTGCTCCAAAACGGTGTCAAAGTGGAGGCATTGGAACCTTTGGGAAGTACTCGTCATGTTTTCACACATATAGAGTGGCGTATGAAATGCTATCGTATCGTCACCTATGACCGCAGTCCGATGTTTACATGGAAAACCGCCCGACAGATTCATGAGCAATGTGCCATTCCGAGTGCATTTCGCTATCTTGTGGATCGGGTTCCATACCAAGGAGGAAAAGAGTGAAGATTTCATATGATATTATCCAAAAATTGGCTTTTGGCGTGGAATATATTGAAGCACAAGAAACACGAGTGATTTTTTCGAGATTTTCAAAGGATGAAAGACACGCTTTGAATTACGGAATGGATAAAAGCTTTGCAACGGCGGGCGTGCGTCTTGAGTTCGAAACCGATAGCAGATACTTACGCGTGGCGGTGTGCACCGAAAAAGCAAATCCCGAAAGAAGAAATTTTTATTCGTTTGATGTTTGCGTCAACGGACAATTGATCGGGCAAATAAAAAACTTTGATGCAGACCCATTGTTTCCTTATCCCGAATACCCGTTAAGCGACCGTGAACAGACCTTTTTTCTCGGAATCGGTGCCAAGAAAATCTGTATATATTTTCCTTGGTCAGTGCAGGGGATGATTAGGGAAATTGAGGTGGATGACGGAGCATCGGTCGTTCCGGTTGTCAAAAAAAGAAAAATCCTTATGTATGGCGATTCGATTACGCAAGGCTATGATGCCGGAAAATCTTCAGCTTCTTATGCTTCAAAATTAACGGATCAGCTTGATGCGGATGGAATCAATAAAGGCATCGGGGGATCGATTTTTCTTCCGGCTCTTGCGACGGTGAAAGGAAATATTTCATCTCCGGATCTTGTAACTGTCGCTTATGGCACAAATGAATGGAGAGGGTCAGAGTATCAACCGTTTAAAGAAAGATGTGAAAGTTTTTTTGAGAATTTGGTTAAGAATTATCCCAATACGCCTGTTGTGGTAATTTCACCGATTTGGCGCGCGGATTGTGCTGAAAATCACAAACTCGGAGACTTTTCAACGGTTGCGGATGTTCTTCACAAAGTGTCCGCGGGATATAGACAATTGCATTTTATTGACGGCATAGATTTTGTCCCAAAGGATACCGCCTTTTTCCGTGATGGTTATCTGCACCCAAATGACGAGGGTTTTGAAAAATTTGCCGATGCTCTAATCAAAAATATTCAAAAGTTGTTATAAAAAAGCAGGATGCGGTTTGAAACCGCATCCTGCTTTTTGGCTTATAATCAGCCAATTTTTTCGATTTTGATATCGTCGATAATCAGTGCCAGATCAGGAGCAGCTTCATCGGTGTTTCCGATAATGAAGAGTTCCAGATCATCGTAATAGTCATTGACATTGATCATACACTCGAATTCCACAACCTCACCGGAGGTCAAATCAATCGGATTGAAACCGCCAACGGAGACGGAAGTATCCTTGGTCTCCAGGGATTCATACGGACGGAAGGAAACCAGCAAGGTGTTCTGTTCAGTAGCCTTTCCGCCGACTGCTTTTGCTTTCAATGTCAGTTTATACTGACCGCCGAAGGGCAGGCAGGTAGTTTCCGGTGTAGTAACTGCAACCGGTCCGTATTCATTGTCGGCTTTGAGCTGAATCTTCAGAGATTTAGAACCGCTGATGACTTCTGCGGGATCTTCGGTAATGCTCAGCGTTCCCTCATAAACTTCTTTCAGAGTAATAGCTCCGTCTTCAAAGTCGAGGTTCGGGGCTTTGAACTCGCCCTGTTCTTTGTACTCTTTTTCAGCCATCAGTGTGTCGATTTCTGCCTGGAACACGTTGGTGTATTTTTCCAGCGTAGCAACAACGCCGTCCTTCGGAATGGCATCAAGTACGTTGTACATCTTCGCATTCAAAGAGCCGATGCTACGATACAGATCGGAAATGAATTTACCGTCGCAGGTCTTTGCGCGTTCGACGATCTCGTCGGTCACGTTCATCATTTTGGTGGAACCGTCAACCGGGACATAGTCAAAGCGGCAGATGTCCGCGCAAATGAAGACCTTGGCACCTTCGATATTCTTTGCACCGCTGCCGATGCAGGAAGTCCAGGTACCGGTGGAAACGGATCCGAGATAACCTTCGCCGTCCGGTCCCTTGGGAAGCGGAACCCAATCAGCAGTAAAGTTCAAGGTTTCACCATCAAGGAAGGTGCGGGCGCACTGGACACGCTCAATGTACATTGCCGCCGTGCCGGCTTCAAAGCTGGTGTTGCTTCCGAAATAAGGCTGCGCCTTGTTGTAATATTCCATTGCATGTATAAAGGCCGGATCGGTCCATGTCAACGAGATACCGTTGTCATTCATGGTGATTGCCTGTGTGCCATTGGCAGCAGTGAACCAGCTTCTGTACCAGGTGGTCCAACCGTAGATGTCGGTTTTTCCGTCCTTATCGCTGTCTACCGTCAGTGCTTTTGCGGCGTCAATGAAATGATCAAAATCCCACTGACCGTTTTCCCACAGATCCACAGGAGAAGTCAGTCCGTAGTCATCAAAAAGATCCTGGTTGAACCATACGCCGTGAACCTCGCCTACATCGTAAAAATTATCGCCGGTAGCGATGGGGTTTACGCCGTAGGTTTTGCCTTTCCAGCTGTACTTTTTGTTAAAATAGCGGGAATCGTCAAGCGGCAGAATGTCATCCAAAGGCTGAACCAAGCCTTTCACCACGGTTGTCGGATAGTTGATGTAAGTAATGATATCATAAGGTGTGCCGGAAACATAGGAGGCGATCCATTTCATCTCGCGCTCGGTCCAGGGAGCAGTGTCATAGTCGTACTCCAAATCGTAAGCGTCCTCACGCCATTTGATCTCCTGTGCATACCATTCGTCATCCGGCGGCGGAGCAATGATGCCATGGACGATCGGATTATCCAATGCGCCGACATCTTCCGGCTTGTAGAGCAGATCTCCGTTCGCATCATAGCGAACACCCTTGTCGGATGTTGCGGAGGTGCCCGAATTATTGCTTGTAGTGTTTCCCGGAGTCTTGTCGCAGGCGGCGAATGTGAAAATCATACTGACCGCGAGCAAAGCGCCGAGAAGGGATTTCATTCGTGTCATCTGAATCCTCCTTTTGAATTCATGGGAAAAGATTTCTTAAAAACGTGCAGAACGGTTATAGAGAGAATAACCGCTCCGCATGTCCTTAAGGGGAATGATTGCACTTTGATGTTAGCATATTTTACAAATCATGTCAATATCTTGAGGGGGTTTTCAAACAAGATTGACAAGATTTTCAACAGATGACAAGATTTAAGAGGGTAAAAAAAGGCGTCCGAAAGACGCCCTGTTTTACATTATTCCGCTTCTTTTCAATCACGGCATTGGACAGAATCGTTTATCGATAAAACTATGCTGCTTAGCTTTGTGATTGTTCTTCATTGACTTTTTGATCAGATTTTCGCGCTGTTTCCACGATGATGCGTACTCCGTTTGCACTAAGTGGTATCGTAGAAAAATGTTTATCATAGTCTTCCCCAAGCAAAAACATCATTGAGCACAATGTTTTTGTGAAATCTGTAAGCGCATCCTGTTGGTTATTCTTGTAAGCGGCTGCTGTGATTGTAAAATAGAGATTGTCCAATCCGGTTTTCAATACTTCTTTTAAACCTTTGCGTTCTTCCCAAAACAACGTATGTCCCGAAAAATCACTTTTAAAATAGCGCTTTTCCTTTGCATAATCAAAAGCCTCTACTTTTTGTTTCAGCATGATTGGACACTCATCAATCGCAAAAAAAAGTATAAAACTCAAAAGAGTATTGATTATTTCCCAATGAGATGAAGTATTCTTATCGCATTCCCCGTCGATTTTATTAAAGAGCTTTTCTGCTTTATCGAATACCAAACTTTTTGCCGTATACAAATTTGCTGTGTCGGCATAATTCTTCAGTTCTTCAAACTCCTTTTCCGTAATTCCGCAATCTCTTTCGAGCATTTCTTTTGTATCTTCCAGCCTTTCCATTGTTTCGGCATATCTATTTTCCAGTTGATCAAGCTCTTCGTTTTTTGATTTATGGTGGTACAAATCGCCCAAATAATCAATCCGTTCATGATTAGACAAATGACGCTTAGCACACCGGCTCCAATATCGGCAAATACACCCATTAAGTAAAAATTGAAAAGAATAGACACTATCGCACTAACAATAAGTATTTTGAAATCAAAAGCGATGCTATGCTTTTTTGTTCTTATTCTTTTTCATCGATATAACCGGTTGGATATGAATATAAAGGTACATAATCATCTTAATCATCACAAGAAGTGGGGCTATTATCATCATCAAATGCGCCCTCTCTTGAGAGAAATTCGACAAGTGTTGTCATTTCTTGAGGAGATGTATGACCAAACCCGGTGCAGATTCCCAGCGCCTTCCATTTGTCCACCTTTCCGTTTTTGTCACGGCTGGCCTCTACCGCATTTCTGATTGCGATTGAATTACAAATGTCTTCTAAAAAACCGCCCGTATTTTCCTTTTTATCTTCTGCCATGAAGATACCCCTCCTTACGTTAATTTAACAATGAACGTTCATTTTACAATATGCCATTATTTCCGATTGTGAAGCATCATTTTAACCTGCAGTACGTTACTGAAGGTAAATTCAGAAAGTCAAGCTGTGATTAAAACCATATTAAACTTATTGCAGATATCAATGCTTTTATGAAAAATAGCTGCACTCTAATATTAGCACTTTTTTATAAAATGTGTCAATATCACATAAGAAATTTTATATATTTTATGGATGCCAAAATAAAACAAGGCGTCCGAAAGACGCCCTGTTTTACATTATTCCGCTTTCTTTTCAATTACGGCAATGGACAAATCATCCAAGCTCTTTTGATCGACAGGCGAGGGGCAAGCGCTCATCAATTCGCTGGCGTTTTGCACCTTCGGGAAGGCAATGACATCGCGGAGACTGTCCGCATCGCACATAAGCATGGCCAGACGATCCAATCCGATGCCGGCGCCGCCGTGCGGAGGCGCGGCATACATGTAGGCATCCACAAGGAAGCCGAATTTTGTCTGAATCTCTTCATCGGTCAGACCGAGGGATTCAAACATTTTTTTCTGCAATTCCGGATCGGTAATACGAATCGAACCGCTGCAAAGTTCCAAGCCGTTGGCAACCAAATCGTACGCTTTGGCGCGCACTTTTTCCGGATCGCTGTCCAGAAAAGGCAGGCATTCGTCAAGCGGCATGGTGAACGGGTGGTGCATGGAGGNNCGGTGCATGGCAAGCCATGTCTGGGATTCTTCGTCCCATTCAAAGAACGGAAATTCGGTAATCCACAGAAGATTGAAGCCGGCGGGGATGATGTCTAACTGTTTGCCGACCTTCAGACGCAGAGCGCCGAGCGTGGGCAATGTCACA
>DLVP01000195.1 GCA_003445125.1 Oscillospiraceae bacterium
CCGAACAGTTTCGCCGAAGATTCTTTGACGGAATTCTTCCGAATTCTCGGGTACGGCATTTATATCATCCGTTAAATAAATCGCGTCGCATCGCCCGTTGAATCCGGTCAGGTCACAAAGGGATAACGTTTGCTCGCACGAATTGATTCGGACGGATCCGGCATATTGCCAGTCCCATTTTTCCCCGTTGCAGCCCAGTATATTTTCGAATTGTTTTTCACCCATTTTCATTCGAAAGACTCCGGCTGCCGAGCCTCTTTTCCAAACGGCTGTCCAATCTCTGGTACGCACCCATGCGTGCCAGACCCCAACGGAGGGCAGGATGACATTGGTTGTTGCATCGGCAACCGGCATTCCCATGCCGTGAGCCATAATATAAGAAGAATCCATTGTTTCGATTGACTGCTGATCTACAATCCAACCGCCCAAATTATCAAAGCTTTCCGCTTCAATTAATACAGTGTGCATACAATAATACTCCTTTTTCAAAACGGCTCGTTTTATCCGATTATAACGGATTTACTTGTTTGTCGATACCCCAAACCGTAACATCCTCTACAACGGCACGCTGAGGCAGCTCGGCAACATATAAAACGGTTTGAGCAATATCTTCGGGCAACAGCATATCGGAAGTTTCACCGATTCCGCAAGCTTTTTGGAACCCGGTGGAAGCAGATGACGGAATGACACAGCTGACGCGCACATTATACGGCTGCATTTCAAGATACATACCTTTTGAAAAGTTCAGAACACCGGCTTTTGCAGCGGCATATACCGACCATGTCGGCCAACACTCACGTGCGCAAACAGAGGAAATATTAATCATCGTGCCGTATTTCTGCTTTTTCATAACATCCGCAAACTCACGGCACCCATAGATCACACTGTTCAAATTTAACTTGATTACGTCGTCGATTTCCGAAATGGATAGCGCGCTTACCTCTTTGATTGCCACACCGCCTCCGGCGTTGTTTACCAAGACATCCAAATGTCCGTAAGTGTCCAAAATGATGTTCTTTGCTTTTGTCCAGTCTTGCGGCACGGTGACGTCCATTAAAACCGCTTGATCCGCTCCTGTTTCGAGTTTGGCTTGCTCCAAGCGTTCTTTGTTTCTTGCCGCAATGATGACGGTATGTCCTTTGTCTGCAAATGCTTTTGCGGTTGCTTTTCCATAACCACCGGATGCGCCGGTAATCAATACTGTTTTGCTCATATTATAATCACCTCAGTCAGGATTTTATCGGAATGGCGACTTCCCATGAAAAGTTTTCGCTTTCCATATCAAACGGATAGATTTCCGTATTCGGAACATCGGTACGTTGCGTAAGCCCTGCGGATGGAAGCCATTCGTAGAGAATTTTTGCGTAGACCGACGCAACATAGTCATCGTCTGTGCCGTTCAGTGAAAAGATTGCCCACTCGGAGTCCGGCACGGAAGTTTCGACGAGATTTTCTGCACTTTCGGATGATTTTACACCGATTGTACAACGGATACCGCCGGTTTGTTTGTTGTCATACACGGCATACAGCTTTCCGTCTTCGGAGAATTCTTTGGTTTTCAGATCCACTCCGTTTTCGTAAAAACCACACCAAACCGCTTCACAGCAATCGGTGTCGTTTTCATCGGACATACCGCAAAAACCGATAATCCGAAAAGAACCTTTTCGCACAATTTTCATCGGAATGCTTTCCGGTCCGGTTCGCGTGATTTCAAAAGACGGTTTGGAAAGCAGTTCGATGGGCAAAACTTCTTTTTTCAGAGAATTCGGGGCGATATGATGCATAGCCTTGAATGCTGTTGTAAAGGCGGATTGACCGGAATACCCGTATTTCACGGCGATTTCCGTTATGTTTTCGGAATCCGAACGCAAAAGTTCAATCGCTGCCAGGGTAAGCCGACGCTTTCGGATGTATTCTCCGATCGGCATTCCGACCGCAAAAGAAAAGATCCGTCTGAACTCATACAGCGAAAGCCCTGTCATTTTTGCGAAAATGTTGCAATCGATTGGTTCGGTGATGTGATTCTCAATATATTCGATTACTTGATTTATGGCTCTGATTCCATCCAAAATGTCGAATCCCCCTCAAAAAATGAAACATAATACCGTACACTATTGTATCACAGTACAATCGCATTTGCATTATTTTTTTTGCACAATTTCATTTTTTGAGGGGGTTATATATAAAACAGAACCGCGGAGGGCGTTTTCACGGATTTTCAGACTTTTTTTCGATTTCCAAATAGCGGTGCAGCACGTTTACCTGAGCCATATTTTCGCCGCACACTTCGGAATACTGTATAAGCAGTCTGTTTTTGCCGTTTTCGTTCAGAAGCAAATTGTTCGAGTAATAGCATCCGCCGTGCTTGTCGGCGGCGTAAACGGCGCTTTCCCAGTTTTGTCCGTCTTTGGAAAAATAAAATACAAATCCGTTTAGGTTTTCCTCCCGTCCGTGCGCGACATAAATGCCGTCAATCTGCGCGGTCTGCGGATTTCGGATGCCGTGATCGAGAAAACAGGGTTCGCACAGCTCCCACGTGTCGCCTTTGTCGCGGCTTATCGCGTGGTCCATATGCCGCTCGTCGTTCGCGTTGTAGGCGTATGCATGCAGAATGCCCTTGTCGTCGTATAAGATCGACCCGTATCCGCGGCCGATTCCGTCTATCGGAAGCCGCACTTCCCGGAACGATTCTCCGTTATCCTCGCTGATGAAAACCGAATAGCCGTGTTCGGGCGTTTCGCCGAGAAAATGCTCGTGACGGAATTCCAAAAACAAGATACGGTTTCCGATGGTCAGAGCGTCGTAAACC
>DLVP01000165.1 GCA_003445125.1 Oscillospiraceae bacterium
GTTGATATATACGCCCGGTTCGTCGGAAAAGACCATACCGTTTTCAAGCGTAGCCTCGCCTTTCGGCGAAAGCGTCGGGAATTCGTGAATATTGACGCCTATTCCGTGCCCCAGAGAATGAGTGAAATATTTGCCGTAGCCGAGAGAATCGAGAACGTCTCTCGCGTATTTATCCGCCTCTTTACCTGTAATGCCCGCCTTTATTTTTTCCGCGGCGGTCTTATGCGCGATCAGAACGGCAAGGTAAACTTTTTCAAATTCTTCGTCCGGAGTTCCGAAAAACATGGTTCTGGTCATATCGGAGCAATACCCATTATAAGTACACCCGAAATCCATAAGCACGCATTCGTTCTTTTTAAGTTTTGTATCGCCGGTCTCGTGATGAGGAACGGCGGCGTTTTTGCCGAAAGCAACGATCGTGTCGAACGAAGTGCCGCCCGCACCGTTTTTACGGAAATTATATTCGAGTTCGGCGGCAATTTGTTTTTCGGTTATTCCTTCCTTTATGAAAGGTAAAACCGCAAGCCATGATTTTTCGGCTATATCGCATGCCTTTTTGATATTTTTAAGTTCTTCGTCGCTCTTTATCGCAGCCATCTTAACGAGTTCCTGCGAAATATCGACGTAATCGTAACCGAGCTTTTTAAGTACCTCGAATCCGGAAAGCGTAACCTTGGTAAAATCTATACCGACGGTCGCGGCGTTAATTTTATCCGCAATCTCTTTGAAAGCCGAATAATCGGCACCAGATATTACTTTTACTCCCTTTTTCGTAAGCACTTTTTCTGCCGCCTTGAAATATCTGTTGTCTACAACGAAAAACGTTTCGTCCTTCGTTACGACGACGTAACCGGCGGTAGAGTGAAAACCGAGATAATAAAGCCTTTCTTTTTCATCGGTGATAAGCGCGACATCGTACTTATCGAATGCAAATTTATTCAACATAATATATTCACGCCCGAATTACCGTAAGACCCGACGGACCTTACAGGCAAGTCTTTTATTTCCTATGTCATAGATAATAACACAATTCGTCTTCGGCGTCAATTATTTTCATCGGATTGACCGATATTTTTATCGCTTTCGGCGGATTGCGAGGATGATTCCGTATTTTCCGCGGCAGAATTTTTTGCGATTTCTCTTGCCTTGGCACTGTCTTCGCGATGTTTTTCGACTACCGCTTTTTTATAATTTTCGCCGTACAGAGAATATGCCGCCGAAATCTTGCCGAGATCTTTCGCGCTTAATCTTTCAAGTTCGTGTTTATACCGTTCTATCTTTTTATCGTTACCGGGCTTTATGACTGTATACCACAGGATCGAAAACACTACGAGTACGCCGTAAATGCACGACCATACTATAAACGAAACGAGGGATTTCGGCGAAATTATAAACGTTACGACGACCATTGCGTACGCTATCGTCATCAGAATCAACGTGAACTTGACGGTGAACCCCAAAGCCTTGTTCATATCCTTTAACTTCGACATTCCGCTTGCGTAAAAATTACGTTCGCCCATCGATTTCTTTTTCCGCGCCTCTTTCGTCGTGACATCTTTGACGTTCTTGAAATCGTCTCTTATCATTCGTTTGTACCTCCGTTCAGAATCTTTGCCAGAAATTGTCCTGTATAACTTTCTTTTACTTTTGCGACATCTTCAGGCGTCCCTTTCGCGACAATCGTTCCGCCGCCGTCGCCGCCCTCGGGTCCGAGATCGACGATATAATCGGCAACCTTGATTACGTCGAGATTATGCTCGATGACGATAACCGTGTTGCCCGCATCGCGCAATCTTTCGAGAATAGACAAAAGTTTATCTACGTCGTAACTGTGTAAGCCTGTGGTCGGTTCGTCGAGAATATAAAGCGTTCTTCCCGTCGACCGCTTTGAAAGTTCCGTAGCAAGTTTGACCCTTTGAGCCTCGCCGCCGGAAAGCGTCGTCGCCGACTGTCCGAGTTTTATATACCCGAGACCGACCTCCTGTAAAGATTTGACCTTGCCGAAGATCCGCGGCACGCTCCGGAAAAACTCGACAGCCTCGTCGACGGTCATATCCAGAACGTCGGATATACTTTTGCCTTTATACCTGACTTCCAATGTCTCATGATTATATCGCTTACCCTTACAGACTTCGCACGGTACGAAAACGTCGGGCAGGAAATGCATTTCGATTTTGATTATTCCGTCGCCGGAGCAACGTTCGCATCTGCCGCCCGCTATATTGAAAGAAAACCTGCCGGACTTATACCCGCGTTCTTTTGCATCCTGAGTAGCGGCAAACAATTCGCGTATCGGAGTAAACGCACCGGTATAAGTTGCGGGATTACTTCTCGGCGTTCTGCCTATCGGACTTTGATCGATAGCAATAACGTTATCGAAATATTCGAGTCCGAAAACATCGTCGGCGTTGCCCTCACGCATTTTTGCTCCGTTTAATTTGTTGGCGAACGACGGCAACAGAATTTCGTTTATAAGCGAACTTTTACCGCTGCCCGAAACGCCCGTGACGACGGTGAACAACCCTACGGGAAATTCGGCGGTTATATTTTTGAGGGTATTTTGTTTCGCTCCGCGAACACCGAGCATTCTTCCGTCGGGTATATGGCGGAACGCCGGCACCTCGATTTTACGTCTGCCGGACAGATAATCGCCTGTTATCGACCGCGGTTCGGCGCATATATCGGCGACCGTGCCTTTTGCTACGACTTCGCCGCCGTGAACGCCTGCTTTCGGTCCTATATCGACTATATAATCCGCCGCCCGCATGGTATCTTCGTCGTGTTCGACAACTATAAGCGTGTTCCCGAGATCCCTCAACCTTAGCAGCGTATTTATAAGTTTTTCGTTGTCTCGCTGATGTAACCCTATACTGGGTTCGTCCAAAATATACAGCACGCCGGTAAGTCCGCTGCCGATCTGAGTCGCAAGCCTGATTCGCTGAGCCTCGCCGCCGGAAAGCGTTCCCGCGCTACGCGAAAGCGTAAGATAGCCGAGGCCGACGTCGATCAGAAATTTCAATCTCGCCTTAATCTCTTTTATAATGCTTTTGGATATGATTTTCTGCGTTTCCGTAAGTTCGAGGTCACTGATAAAAGCGTTCATTTTGACGACGGACAAATCGCAGAGTTCGGCTATATTCAACCCGCCCACCGTTACAGCAAGAGCATCTTTTTTCAGCCTTTTGCCGTGACATTCGTCACAAGGCGAACTGACCATATACCGCTCTATTTCGCCCTTTGTATAATCGCTTGTAGTCTCGCGATATCTCCGCTCGAGATTGGGTATAACCCCTTCGTAAGCGGAATCGTAACTGCCGCTGAACGTCCGCGTGGCATAACTCATTTTGATTTTTTCGCCGCGCGTGCCGTACAATAATATATCCATAACGTCGGCGGGTAAATCTTTGACGGGAACGTCGAGACTGAAACCGTACCTTTTGGACAGGGCTCTGAAATACATCTCGGTCATTCTTCCCGTGTCGAGATTCCAGCCCGTAACCGTCAACGCACCGTCGCGAAGACTACGGCTCGGGTCTCCGATGACGAGTTTTTCGTCAATTTTGGAAGTGTAACCCAATCCGTTACATTTAGGACACGCACCGTACGGATTGTTGAACGAAAATGAACGCGGCTCTATTTCTCCGATCGAAATCCCGCATTCCGGACACGCGTAGTTCGTCGAATAGAGTTTACTCTCCCCGTCGCACTCGATAACGACAAGCCCCTCTGCGAGTTTCAATGCCGTTTCGAGACTATCCGTAAGTCGTTTTCTTATGCCGTCTTTTACGATAAGTCTGTCCACGACGACGGAAATATTATGCTTTATGTTTTTTTCGAGTTTGATTTCTTCGGATAAGTCATATATCGAACCGTCGATTTCGACCCTTGCATAGCCGCTCTTTCTGTATCCTTCGAGTTGTTTGCCGTACTCGCCCTTTCTGCCGCGGACGACGGGGGCGTTGACAAGTATACGACTTCCCGCAGGCATAGCCAGCACTTGTTCGGCAATCTGATCGACGGTTATCTTTTCGATTACCCTGCCGCATTTGGGACAGTGAGGCACGCCTACCCTCGCATATAAAAGCCTTAAATAATCGTAGATTTCCGTTACGGTGCCGACTGTCGAACGCGGGTTGTTGGAAGTGGTTTTCTGATCGATCGAAATCGCAGGAGACAGTCCTTCAATGCTGTCCGCGTCCGGTTTGTTCATCTGTCCGAGAAACATCCGGGCATAGGACGAAAGGCTTTCCACATAGCGGCGCTGACCATCGGCATAGATCGTATCAAACGCCAGCGACGATTTTCCGGAACCGGAAAGTCCCGTAAAAACAATAAATTTATCGCGCGGCAGCGTCAGATCAATATTTTTCAGATTATGTTCCCGCGCGCCCTTGATTACAATTTCGTTTTTCATATACCCTCCGCTTACAGTGTTTCCTTGATTTTTTCAATCTTGTCTCTGAGGTACGCCGCCTGCTCAAATTCGAGTATCTGCGCCGCGGCTTTCATTTCCTTCTTCAGCCGCTCGATCAGTTCCAGCTTCTCCTTGCGGCTGAGTTTTGCCTCCGGAGTACTGCGGTCCTTCTTGGAAATTTCCAGCACATCCCGCACATTTTTGACAATCGACGTCGGCGTAATTCCGTGTTCTTCATTATACCGCTGCTGCACCTCGCGGCGGCGGTTAGTTTCGCGGATGGCTTTTTCCATCGATTCGGTCACCTGATCGGCGTACATAATCACCTGTCCGTGCACGTTTCGCGCGGCTCGTCCGATCGTCTGAATCAACGACGTTTCACTGCGCAGAAAGCCTTCCTTGTCCGCATCCAGAATTGCCACCAGCGACACTTCGGGAATATCCAGTCCCTCACGCAGCAGGTTGATTCCGACCAGCACATCGAATTCCCCGAGCCGCAGGTCGCGGATGATTTCCATACGTTCGATTGTGTCGATGTCGTGGTGCATATACCGCACCTTGATTCCCACCGTCCCGAGATATTCCGTCAGATTCTCTGCCATTTTTTTAGTCAGCGTTGTCACCAGCACACGCTCTTTTTTCTCCGTGCGCGCCTTGATTTCACCGATCAGGTCGTCGATCTGCCCGTCAATCGGACGCACCGAAACCTCCGGATCCAACAGTCCCGTCGGTCGAATGATCTGTTCGACGGTCTGCGCGCTGTGTTCCCGCTCAAAGGGACCGGGGGTAGCGCTGACGTAAATCGCCTGGTGAATTTTGGAATAGAACTCGTCGAAATTCAGCGGGCGGTTGTCATACGCCGAGGGCAGACGAAAACCATAATCCACCAACGCCGTTTTCCGTCCGCGGTCGCCCGCGTACATTCCGCGCACCTGCGGCAGGGTGACGTGCGACTCGTCGGTGATGAGCAAAAAGTCGTCGGGGAAATAATCCAGCAGACAAAACGGTGTGCTTCCCGCCGGACGCCCCGACATGATGCGGGAATAGTTTTCGATTCCTTTACAGAAGCCGATTTCCTGCAGCATCTCCATATCGTACATCGTTCGCTGCTGAATGCGCTGAGCTTCGATCAGTTTTCCCTGCTCTTTGAACCACTGCACCCGTTCGATCATTTCTTCTTCGATCTCCTGAATCGCCTTTTTGGTTCGTTCTGCGGGAACAATATAGTGAGATGCCGGATAGATAGCAGCGTGCTTGAGCGACGCTTTGATTTCTCCGGTCAGCACGTTGATTTCCGTGATGCGGTCGATCTCGTCTCCGAAAAATTCCACGCGGATGGCGGTATCGGTATAATACGCCGGAAAAACCTCGACCACATCGCCGCGCACGCGGAATTTGTTGCGCACAAAATTCAGATCGTTTCGTTCGTACTGCACACCGACCAATTCGGTCAGAAACTCGTCGCGGCTCTTTTCCATGCCCTCACGCACCGAAACCACCATCTGGCGGTAGTCCTTCGGATCGCCCAACGTGTAAATGCAGGAAACGCTGGAAACGATGATCACATCGCGCCGTTCCGACAGCGAGGAGGTTGCGGAATGGCGGAGCTTTTCGATTTCTTCATTGATGGCGCTGTCCTTCTCGATATAAGTATCCGTCCCGGGGATGTAGGCTTCCGGTTGGTAATAATCATAATAGGAAACAAAATACTCCACGGCGTTTTCCGGGAAAAATTCCTTGAACTCCGAGCAAAGCTGTGCCGCCAGGGTTTTGTTATGCGCCAGCACCAGCGTCGGTCGGTTGACATTGGCAATGACGTTTGCCATGGTGAACGTTTTGCCGGAACCCGTCACACCGAGCAGCACCTGTTCCTTCAGTCCGCGGTTGATTCCGTCGGTCAGTCTGGCGATTGCCTCCGGCTGGTCGCCGGTCGGCTGATAGGATGACACCAATTTAAAATGATCCGTAACGCTCCCTCGCTCCCGTTTTTTATTCTGAGATTGCTCGCATCTTATTATTATATCACTTTTTTGAAAAAAAAGAAAGTATTTTGTAGCAAATCCGTTTTTTCATCGTCTATATATACAGAACAACAAAAACGGAGGTTTTTCCGATGAAAAAAATTGCCATTGTCCTGCTGTGTGTTGCTTTGCTCTCTGCCTGCACACAAACTTCTGTCTCCGAAAATTCTTCTGCCGATTCTTCCGCGAAAACATCTTCGGCAAACGAATCTTTATCCCTTGAAAATTCGTCCGTGGAGGATTCGTCCGTACTCACCGTGCCGTTCACACAACTGGACGGAACTTTGCTTGAGGAGACGATTTCCCTGACGGTTCCCCTGCCGGACGGAATGTACATTTTTGAAAACACCGTTCACCGTGCCGACGGAAGCAGCCACTACTTGAAAGACGGCAGCAGTACGGCACTTGAAAACACCGACATCACAGATATGACTTTTCATGCACTGCACGTCGGGGACGGGTTTGAAGAAGAACTCAAAAAAATGTATCATTTCGGCGCCGACGACGAACTGCGGCATCTGATTCTCGGAAGCTATCACACGATTCAGATCAGCCTCCGCGGAGAAAAAGCCACACAGCTTCGGGAACAAAACCCCACGCTCTACGACGAAGTGTGTACGTATTATCTCTTTTACACACAGGACACCGTCCTGCGCGTTGACGTTCCCCTGCCGGCGGATAATGCCGATGAAGTTACCGATACCTGCGAAAACATTCTTTCCTCGATCCTCCCCGTCGCCCCTGTGCCGGATGTACGGATTTTTGACGGAAAAACAGAAACCACGATAACGGTTCCGTATCTGAATCGCGACGGAAGCAGTCAGAACCGCACCGTTTCCGTTTCTCTGACTCCGTTTGCCGATTTTTACGTTGATCAAAACGTGCTCCGCCGCACCAAGGTGAACGACCCTTATATTTTCGACGACGATCAACTGTATCACGTCAAAAACGGTGACATCGCCGAAGCGGAAATCTATGCTTTGGACAATTCCCCCACCCTGAAGCAGGAACTCAACGAGCAGTACAAAGAATATCTCGATGTTGTATTTCCCGACACGGTGATCAATGGGGAACCGTATCACCCCAATTATCTGGACGAAATGACCGTCGGCAATTTTGACGTTCTGCGTTATTCGCTCCACGATCCTTTCGTTTTCAGCGGGCTGGATATGAACCGCAGAACGACCGTCTATTACCTCTTCGGTCAGTCGGACACTGTGCTTGTCGTCGTTCTGCACGGTCCTGTGACAGAACAAAAAGGACGTCCGTGTCTGACTTCCACCGTCCGCACGGAAACAATGATTGAGTCTATGAAGATACTATAAATGACACAAAACAATACTTTTCCTCAAAAAAATCCAAATTTTTCCAATAAAGATATTGACCGATCCTGAGAATCATCCTATAATAAAAGAGATTTTGAAAAATTTTTTAAATTTTTTTCAAAAACCTGTAGCAAATCCGATTTTTCATCGTCTATATAGTAGGATGTGATTTTTAGGAATGTTATCACTTTGCCTGACTGTGATCGATGCGCCGGATCGGCGTGATCTTTTCACGGCGCTGTATGAGGACTACCACACCGTGCTTCTGCGATATGCGATGTCGGTCCTCACGCCGACCTATAAAAGTTACGCCGAAGACGTTTTGCAGGACACCTTTATTGCCGTGGCACGCCACATCGAGGAATTTGAAAAGCTCCCGCCCGAAAGGCAGAAGGCGTTTCTTCTTACGATCACCCGCCACAAGGCGATCGATTTTCTGCGAAAAGAAGCCCGTCAGGTGGAAATAATTTCAGATTCCGAATGGGCGACCGACACTTTTGTCCCGGTAGAATCAATGATATCCGACGAAGGGTACACTCGTTTGTGTCACCTGATCCGATCGTTGGATGACATATACCGCACACCGCTGGAAATGAATCTGCTCTACGGCATGGACAGCCGGGAGATCGGAGAATGGCTCGGCATTACCGCCAAAAATGCCGGCGTCCGAATTTCCAGGGCAAAAGAAAAACTCAAACAATTATTGTTGAAGGAGGAAGAATGATGGATCAGAAAAAAAATGACGAATTGTTTGACTATTTTCTGACACAGGCACTGAATGACTGCGCCGGAGAAGAATGGAAAGCAGCGGCAGAGGATTCTTCCGAGATCAAGCTTTCCGAAAAAACGGAAAAAGCCATGCAAAAGCTCCTGCGCGAGCAAAAGCACCGCCGTTTTACAGACAGATTCGCCCGTAAAAAGCAACCGCATATACGAATCGCTTCCGCAGTCGCGGCAGTATTGATTTTGGTTATCTCATCCACAGTGGCACCGTATCGGGCACAAGCGGAAGGCAATCACGACTTTTACGCCTATAATGACCAAAAAAAGGAAATTGACATTCGCCGAAATTATTTTTTTCCTCACGATTACCAAGCAATCGGACTTCGCGCGGACTATTTGCCGGAAGGCTATCATTTTGACTGGTCGCAAATTTACTCCGATACGCATGTGATAAATTATTACAGATCATCGACCCCGTCTCAGGAAATCAGAATCATCATAGATGATGGCACACATGATATACTTCCATTTAACCGTACTATCCAGAATTATGACGAAATTCGGTCGCTTGACATCGCAGGCGCTCGCGACACCCTCTATGTCCGCGACAAAAATCAAAACAGAACCGGTCATCTCGTCTGGCAGTGGTGTCAGTACCGCTTTATCATTTCAGCCAGTGCTGATGTTTCCACCGAAGAAATCGCAAAAATTGCGGAAAACCTGGTCATCATTCCCTATCATTACGACCAGGCACCTACTTCCGACAACTCCTGAAGCATGGCGTGCAAGCCGCTTTTGCGGCATCTGATCCTTTCTCGCAACTTTCCATCGCCGTTTTTCTCAGGAGGACTCTTTATGAAAAAAATTCTTTCCCTATTGTTTGTTTTGGCTTGTCTGTGCCTTGCTTCTGTCTGCGCGTTTGCAGACGAAGCAGCACCGACGGAAGAAAGCACCGCGCTCACTGTCGAAGTTCAAATTGTGGTTCTTCCCAAGGACGCCGATGCTGCCGCTGATGCCGACAATGATGATGAAGCCGCCGTACTGTCGGCAGAAGGCAAAGTGGCTTTGGAATTTAACGGCGATAAAGCCACTTGCCGCCTTACAATCTACACCGGCAACGTCAACGCCGTGGTCACCGGTGCTTTGATTCTGACCGGACCGTCATCTTACAGCACTTCCTGGAATGTGATTTCCGAAGGTTCCTTCATCGATGAAGATTATTCAGAAGATGTCACTGAAAACGGTTTGTATACGCTGACTTTTGACGGCTATTGCGGCGGTCAGAAGCTCAACTTCCGCACCCGCGGCACCAAATCATAACTGTTTTGCTTTTGATTATCCACTAAACATTTAACTAAACCTTATTTAACAAAGAAATTTAAATCAGCGATTGAAAGTTTCGCCGCGTGTCCGAACGGACACGCGGCGGTTTTGTTTTGCTGCATATCTCTCGTTTTCTATCGGTCGGTATTTTCCCCACGCAGTTTCTCGCGTTCTTTCCTGTTGGCACGCCAAAGGCGATTCCCTGTTTTTCTACACTGCTGCAAAAGTTTTCCGTCGGGTTGGGAAACGCTTTCGGCATCGCATTTTCAAATGCGCCGTCAGCACGCGAAAAACGTGCATTTTCCGTGTCGCAAGCATTTGCAGATAAATTTTCCCCACTACAACATCAAAAAAGCGTTTTAAAGCGCTTTTTGCGCCCGGGAACAAGCAAGCAAAAAACGATTTTTCAGCTCGTTTGCAACTTCCCACAGCATAAAAAACATCCTCGGTATCACCGATTTTTTGTCAAGACAACAAAAAGCCCCGCGGTTCGGCAAAACCGAACCGCGGGGCGCGAGGTATTATAATATACTGCTCAGTTTTTCTTTTGGTGGCACGCGCCGTGCATGGCACACCCGGCACAATGCCCGCCACAGGAGGATTTTCCCTTTTTCTTATCGCGGACCATGCCGACGACAATCACGGCAACAATCCCCGCCAGCACCAGTGCCACCAGAATTGTAGCAAGATTTTCAGCAATCCACGAAAACATCAGAAGTTCCCTCCGATCTCATATTCTTTATTTTACGCTTGCCGTCGGTTTAACTTCCTTCGTGGAGAGCTTAGTAGCTTCCTTATAAGGACGAACCAGCATATAGATCATGCCGACCAGCACCAGAACTGCAAAGATCAAACCGATGACATTGACGCTGCCGGTGAACAGCAAACCAAACTGATTGACCATCAGGGCGATTGCATACGCAAAGCCGCACTGATAAGCAATGGCAAACCATGTCCACTTGGCGTTGTTCATCTCACGCTTGATAGCACCAATTGCCGCGAAGCAAGGAGCGCACAACAGGTTGAATACCAAGAACGAATAACCGGAAACTTTGGTGAACGCCGTAGCGATTTCCGCCCATTTGCCGGGATACAGGATACCCATCGTTCCCACGATATTTTCCTTTGCCACCAAACCGGTAATCGATGCGACTGCTGCCTGCCAAGTACCCCAACCGAGCGGTGCAAAGATCCAAGCGATAGCATTACCTATCTTCGCCAGAATCGAACCG
>DLVP01000049.1 GCA_003445125.1 Oscillospiraceae bacterium
ATCCGCGTGAACGCTGAATATAGACCATCTGCACATTGCCGACTTGCTGTTTTACCGCATCAAGATCGACAGTGCCGTTCGGGAGAAGTTCAATCTGACGGTAATTCACGCCGAAGTCTTTTAAAGAACCTTCGTCGCTTCCGCGTATGCCGATCACTTCTTCCAGCGTGTCATAGGGCGAACCGGTGATGCAGAGCATGGTGTCGCCGGGACGAAGCACGCCGAACAGAGCGACTGCCAGTGCGTGTGTTCCGGAAACAAAATTATGTCTTACCAGGGCATCCTCGGCACCGAACACTTCCGCATATACCGCATCCAGCACATCACGTCCGCGATCCCCGTAGCCGTATCCGCTGGAAGTGTGAAAATGCGTTTCACTGACATTGTTATGTATAAATGCCGCAAGCACTTTTTGCTGGCTGTATTCTTTGATTTCCTCGATTTTTTCAAACGCGGGTGAGCAATCCTGCTGTGCCTGAGCGGCGAGGGATTGCACCTCTTGGGAAAATTTTTCTGCAAAAAAACTCATAAACAAACTTCCTTTCGGTTATACGGTCAATTCCGCCCACAGATCATGGTAAGGAATGCAACCGTTATGAAGGTAAAACAATGTTGATTCTGCGTTTTCCGACAAAACAAAACAGGTTTTTCCGCGATATTGCTCTCTGACGCAGGAAAGCAAAGCCGAAGCACCGCCTTGATTGCGAAAAAGGGGATCGGTACATAAAGCACCGAGCACAACAGACTGTTGATTTTCGGCAAGGACTTCGCAAACCGACATCGGAGTGTTCTGATAAAATACACCGTAAAGAGCCGTTTCGTGATGCCGAACCCGATAGTGCATATCATAATAGAACTCCCGATATGCCGAAGGCGTGTCGTCAAGGTTAAATGATCGGCATAAGCATCGGTAAAAGCTGTGAATGTCTGAAACTTTACAGTCGAATTTTGATTTTTTGAAATTTGGCATTATTTCAGGCATAATAAGAATTTGACCGATTTTTATATTCAGATTTTTCTGAAAATAGTTGTAAAGTATTTCAGCATTACATGCGGTCGATTTTACAGATTGAAAGCTTCCCCAAAATCGAATGAATTCCGCAGTTTCTTCCGTGACTTTTTTTAACGTACAGAGAGTAAATCCGTCCTTTACAAAGCTCAGATTTCCAACGCATTTTCCATCATGATCGTAAATATTCCAAAAAAAGCCTTGACCGTTTTGACGGTATAACCGTTCCAAAGAGGCGTTTATGGTGCCATACACCGGATCAAAGCCGCAGGCAGAACGGTAATTCTGAATTTCCGCTTCCGAATCCACAAACTTAATCATGCGTCAGTTTCCGAATCATTTCTTTGACAAGGTTCTCTGTATTTTCAACGTCCGTCAGAGAAACCACTTCGTTGATTCCGCGGTGGTATCGGCAGGGAATACCCACAGTCAGTGTTTTGATTCCGCTGCGCACGGTATGCGCCTCAACGGCTTCCAAACCTGTTTGCGGTGTTTTGGAAAATTGTACCGGAATATTATGCGTTTTTGCCGTTTCTGTGGCGATTTGATAGAGTCCGGCGTCATAAATCACGCCTTTGTCCATGAAAGACAAAACCGCGCCTTTTCCCAACACACAGTCTTGGGTACCGCTTTCCGGAAAATCGTTAGCTTTGACGGTGTCCAAAAACAAAGCAATCTCGGGATGAACACTGTAAGAAGCGGTAACAATTCCACCGTGTCCCGCCATGCTTTGCACGGAAAACACCGCCGCAAAATCTCCTGTATCTTCCGATTTCAGCAAATTCATAAGAATTTCACTGCCAATCATGCGGTGAACCCCATGTCCTTTGATTTTGTCTTTTCCGAAATTTCCGAAAGAACATTCCAAAACAGCCCAGTCGCCGATTTGGACATATTGAAGCGCTTCTTCTTTGATTTTGGCACCGATGTCAATGAAAAGCTCTTCCTTGGGCGGAATCACATCCCGTTCCTTTTCTTTCAGCAAATGAATCGGTTTTCCTCCGATAACGCCGAGAATTTCCGATTTCCCGACACGAACCCGTTTCCCGAAAAGCGCTTGCGGGGGAAGATTTCCCACAGTCACAAATTTCAGACTTCCGTTTTCGGACACAGAAGAAATCAAAAATCCGCTTTCGTCCATCGGAGCACTAATCATTACCTTCGGTACGGAGTCGGAGGATTTCTGTTTATATACCATCAGATTTCCGAGCGCATCCCGCTCATATCGGCAATACTCGGGGAGTTGTTCAATCAGTGCCGCGGCAAAAGCGTTCTCACTTCCGGAAACAGAAGAAATTTTTGAAAGCGTATCAATATTTTTCATCTTTCCGCCTCCGAAATTACAAATTCAGCAAGCAACGCGGCGGTTGCTTCCACATCGTCAAGACAAACGGTTTCAATCGGTGTGTGCATATATTTTTGCGGGATTGACAGCAGTGCTGTTTGCACGCCGGCGCGTGTGATCAGAATATCGTCGGCATTGGTTCCCGTTGTGCCGCTCATCACTTCGCAGGTATAGGGGATTTCTTTTTCTTTTGCCAGCGTAACCAGCCTGTCCGACATTTCTTTGGAAAGGCAGGGAGAAAAGCCGATCATTGTGCCGGATCCGAGCTTTGGATTCTCTTCGGAGGCATCTCCGGGTGCTTGTGCGAAAGAAACATCGACGGCAACGGCGTGTGTGGGATTCACCGCATACGCCGCTGTTTTTGCACCCTGACCTCCGGTTTCTTCTCGTGTACTGAGCAAGACTGTCAAGCCGCAATGCGGTTTTTTTTGGCTGATTATTTCAGCGGCACGGATCACAGCGGCACAACCGCAGCGGTCATCCAGAAAACTTCCTGTTACGCAGCGGTTATGAAGCTCTGCAACGTCGCAGTCAACGGTAATCCGATCGCCGATATGAACAAGTTTTTTAACTTCGTCGGCATCCATTCCGAGATCTACAAAAATTTCACTTGCTTTGGCAATGGCGCGTGCGTTTTCTTTGACGACAGAATTCGGAGTGGCACAAACGATGCCTGTCAGTGCTTTTTCGCCGTGATCCGTAACCTCACGATAAGGGAGTGTACGCGAATCCATGCCGCCGACCGTGGAAATCTTCAAAAAACCGTTTTCGTCGATTTCCCGCACTGCCATCCCGATAGAATCTATATGGGCATCCAGCAGAAAGTGTTTTTCTGAATTTTCCGGTTTCAACACCTGTGCGATTACGTTTCC
>DLVP01000104.1:0-4454 GCA_003445125.1 Oscillospiraceae bacterium
TCAAATTATAATCTATCCAGCTGCCTTTACACAAGGGAGCCATGAGTCGGTGCGATTTTTTCCTTTGTGCCACAAAAGCAAGGACAAAAATCAAGGCTTCAAAACCGAAAATCTGCGCTTTTGCCTTCTGCGGCACCGCAGTCGGACACCGTTAGGCTGCCCTCTTTTTAGGGGAGCTGTCGCCGCAGGCGACTGAGGGGTGTTGAGATTCGGCAGGAAGCGGGTTTTGTGCCGCCGCCGACGGTACTCTTCGGACTGTGCCGAGGGATATTTTCGCGGCACTCAGTTCGGCATTCATACTAAAAACAAAGAGAGGGCTGACCGATTCGGTCAGCCCTCTGCTTATCAAAAATGTTCTTCGCCGAAGTTGAGTGACGGCGGCTTGTCCATGCCCCAGAAAATCTCCGCAGAGGTGTATTCCGCCCAATGCGGCGACCAGCCGTCGGGCAATGACGGCGCGGCGCAGTAAATCGCGGTCAGGGACGAACACTGGAAAATCGCGCCCGCGCCGACCTCCGTGACGGAAAGCGGAATGGTCAGCGTTTTCATGGACGGCACGTTTTCAAACGCGAACAGGGAGATGGCAGTGACGGGCAGCCCCTCAAATACCGACGGAATCACCACATCCGCGTCGGCACATTCCCCGATGCCGCAGACGGTGTAGCCGGTCTTTTCGTCGTTGAGCTTCATTTCAAGCCCCACGCTTTCGGGGCGAACCTCGTGACAGCGCGTGCAGACGTGATTGACAAAATCGTGTCCCAAAGGGTCCGCTTTTCGGCGAACCGACAAAAGCTGCCCGCAAAAGGAGCAGTGGCTCTCGCCAATCTCGCCCGCTTCGGTGCAGGTGGGGGCGTCCGCGTCGGCAAACACGGGCAGGTGCTTTGCGGGAATAGCCCCCTCTTCCGGGAACAGCGCAGCACGCAGGAGAAACAACGCGTCCTGCACGTCCTCTTCCCCGTCGCCGTTGAGGTCGATTTTGTGGTCGGTGGGGTAGCGCTCCGGCGCCAACAGCGTGCGCAGCAGATACGCCGCGTCCGCCTCGTCGAACACGCCGCTGCCGTCCGTGTCGCCGTGAACAACCGTGGGCAGACTGTACGACGGACGAAGGAACAGACGAATCACGTCTCCACTCTTGACCGAATGTCCGCGCGGATCGTTGTAGGTGGTGACCGCCGCGTTCACGCGCCCGCCGTAGTTTCCCTCCACGGACAGCGTCGCACTTTGCATGATGCCGATGTGACGGAAGGTTTCGCAGACGGTGCAGTAATAAAACACCAGATCGCCGCGCTTCGGGTTGGTGACCTGTTCGGCGGCGCAGCGATTGAGCATATAGTCGTAAAGATAGGTGCAGCTTCCGCGCGCGGAATAGCTCCACGGAATCACGCCCTTGTCAATGCCCGCCAGCTTGGCGCAGTCGTTGACAAAATCCGCGCACCACGCCTCCGTGTACCCCAGTTGATTGGTCGTTTTGCCGCTTTGCGCCAGCGCCACGGTGATGAGATCCTCCGCAGGGTGTCCCGAAAGGGTGAAATCAGTGTTGAAATTTTCGGTTTTGGTTTCGGAAAAGAGAAAATCCGGATCAAACGCCTCCCAAATTTCCAGAGCCGTCG
Source organism: Oscillospiraceae bacterium (assembly GCA_003445125.1). Classification (GTDB taxonomy): domain Bacteria; phylum Bacillota; class Clostridia; order Oscillospirales; family Ruminococcaceae; genus UBA11540. The sequence goes on from DLVP01000104.1 coordinate 1,611, forward strand.
CCCGAAAAGGCAGAAAAAGCAGAATCGCCGCCAAAAGCACCGCCGCGCCGCGTTTTTTCATGCTGCCTTTCCCCTTTCGACCGTTTTCTTCCATTGTACCCGTTTTTTCTCATTTTTTCAAGAGGGATACGCCTTGTTTTTTGGGGAAAAATATGGTAAACTGAACGCGGAGGGATGTTATGAACGTACTTTTGACACTGGCATTTTTGTTTTTCATCGGCTCGGTGTTCGGCTGGGTGCTGGAAGTGTTTTTCCGTCGGTTCTTTTCTTCGCAGAATCCGCAGCGCAAGTGGATCAATCCGGGCTTTTGCGTCGGACCGTACCTGCCGCTGTACGGCTGCGGGCTGTGCCTTTTGTATCTGATTGCCTGCACGGAACCGTATATTTTTGCAAAAGATCCGTGGGCGGCGCGGCTGATTCTGTTCGCGGTGATGGCGGTGTGCATGACGGTGATTGAATATATCGCGGGCATTGTGAGCATCCGCTGCTTCAAGGTGCGGCTGTGGGATTACAGCGGGCAGTGGGGCAATCTGCAGGGAATTATCTGCCCGAAATTTTCGTTTTTCTGGGCGGTGCTGGGCGCGGCGTACTATTTCGGCGTCCATCCGCATATTCTCAACGCGCTGGATTGGCTGTCGAGAAATCTGGCGTTCTCGTTTTTCATCGGCGTGTTTTTCGGCGTGTTCACAATCGACGTGATTTATTCGACACACCTGGTCGCCACGGTGAAACGCTTTGCGGAGGAAAATCAGGTGATCGTGCGCTACGAGCGGCTCAAGGAGCACGTGCGTGCGTCGGCGGAGCGGGCGCGGTTCTTCTTCCCGCTGTCGTCAAATCAGTCGCTCAGCGAACATCTGAAGGACGCGCAGGAAGCGTTTGAAAAGCTGAAAATCCGAAAGAAACGGTAAAAAAACGCAGACCCCCCAAGGAGCGCGCTCCTTGGGGGTCTCGGCGTTTAACGCCTATGGCGTATTCATTGACAAAAAAGAACACCGCCGCGGAAACCCGAACGATCCGGCAGGTTGTTTTTGATTTCATGCCACATCGATATTATCCTTCTTTCAACTTTCATTTATTTATCCGAATACCATAGTCAATCCGCTTCTTAACCCGGCACCGAGAGGTCCAAACATAAAATCGTCAGCAACGCCAACCCCTGTGACATCGTCCAATGCGATGACAACTATGCCTACGACACATACGGTAATAATGCCAATTCCGATGATGGAATTCCAAGAAATCTTATATTTTGGAGGTGGCGTAGGTTTTCTGCAAACGCATCCCGTTCACGCCGTAGACGTAGGACATAGTTTCGCTGCCCTTGGTCGCCTGCGTGAGCTGTCTGCCGTCCCAGACAAAGGTGCTTCCGCGATAGGACAGCAGGGTCGAGCCGTTAACTTTCACGGTTTTGACTGCGGAATTTTCGCCGTAGGTGTACACATAGTCCCCATAGAGCGACGAGCCATCGTACACCGCGCGTTCGAGGCGGTTGCCCGTGCCGTAGGTATACGACACACTCAACCGCTGGTTGCCGAAGCGGTGGACACTGCTTTGCAGGCGGTCGGAGTCGTCATAGGAAAGGAAAAATGCGAATCGCACCGATTACAAAAAGCACATGAAAAGAACGAAGTACAGCACCGCCAAGGTATACCGATCACGTGCCATTTTGTCAAAATTCCCCTGTTTCCTTTTCGGGTACTTTTACGCAGTATTCTTTTCTGCCTTTGACAAAAAAGAACACCGCCAAAAGGAGGAATACCGTTGCCGCAACCACTCCGGAAATTCTCATGGGAATGAAGGTGCGGTGTGTCATTTCATTATAGTTTTCCAAAGTGAGAATGTCTTTTTGCTCGGTTTTCAAGGACACAATCGGAACGAAAAGAGCCTGATTCACTTTCTCGTTCCGGTAATTCTCCACACTGAACACAATGGTTTGCCCCGGCTGCAATGCCCGTACGTCCTCAAGGCAAGCCGTCTGATCGGGGGTGATTGCAATATACAGCGGAGGAAATTCTTTGCTGAAAATATAGACCGAAAAACTTTTCTCGTGGTCAATAATCCCCACATCGCTGACCGTCGTCGAGTACACAGTGACGGTTTTGTCCGTTTGTTTGTCGGCACTGTACATCGACACCAGCAAACCGACCATTCCCAGAAAGAAAACGAAACACAGAATTACCGGAACTCGTTTTTTTGATTTCTTCATAAAATTTGTCCTTTCAATGCGTTATGGAGGAGACAGGTTTTTCTGCTGACGTCACCACCAATTGAGGAGCAACAAAAATTGCAATGCTTCCCCATCCACCGAAGATTTCAAAGTCGCTGGATAAAGAATCATTATCAAATCCTAAAATGACGCCTATTCCATCAAGCCCTATTGAGACCTCGCCATGAATCCAAGGGGTAACTTGTACAGTAACAAAAAGATTCACATTGCTATTGCAACCAATATCTGCACCTATCCAACCGCCGACATTAATACCGAATGCGAACTTAGTTGCATCACTTCCAACGTCTATATAGCTATGCAGCAAAGCCGGTTCTTTATCTTGTTTTGTTACGGTATTTGAAAAACCCACTCTTCCGAATGTACTTCCCAAGTCAAGCATGGCGGTTGGTGTAGTTTCGTGAATTTTTTCCACATGATTTATTAAAGAACCCGTCGAATCTTTTATTCTTATGGAGTCATCTTTTTTCGTGGGAAGTTGCAGTACTTTTCCTATTTTATTATATGTTCCATCCTGCATGGTAATGCACATAGCGGCACGCATACCGTCGGAGTCACTTGCACTAACCGGGTTGTTTTCACAGTAAGCAAACAGGTTATATCCATTTGTTGAGTCT
>DLVP01000104.1:4494-4617 GCA_003445125.1 Oscillospiraceae bacterium
CATTGATAAACCGCCCGACCTGGGGGTCGTAGTAGCGGGAGCGGAGATAGTACAGCCCCGTTTCGGAATCGAAATAGTACCCGCGGTAGCGGAAAGGGTTCTGTTTGGCGATTTCGGTCAGAG
>DLVP01000106.1 GCA_003445125.1 Oscillospiraceae bacterium
GCGCCGCAGGTGAAGGTGTTCAGGTTCATCATGTGGAAAATGGAAGCGGCACCGTCAATTTTGTCTGCGTCTGCCTGCGGGAATCCAAGCTGACGGTCAAGCTCGGAAGCATTCTCAACGCCGTAGTAGCCGGGAGCGCCGTCTTTCATATTTCCTTCGGTCATATCACCGCCGACAATCGGGAATTTGTCGTCTTCCTTGAAGTTGTTCCATACGCCTTCCAACAGTGCCAAGGAATCCTTAATCGTGGATTCTGCTTTGCTTTCTTCGGAGGAAGCAGGTTCCTGAGAAGAAACTTGGGACGAACCGGAGGAAGAACCGGAAGAAGTGGAATTGCTGTTGTTGCAGGATGCAAAGCTGAGCACCATAAGTGCGGCAAGAAGGGCAGTCATTGTTTTTTTCATAAATAAAAACCTCACAAACATTATTTTTTAGAAATGCGCCATTGACGGCTGTCGGTATCATAAGAAAGCGAAAGGGTCGAGTGGCTGCCTATGTGCAGAACATAGGTCTCCGCGGGATCCGGATCCTGCAATACCCATTGTACCGTCATATGATCATTGATGGTTACGGAATTTCCGGAAAACAAGAGCGCGTTCGTTTCTGAAGAATACACCTCACATCTTCCGTTTTCCGTAAAGAGTGTTTGTTCACCGTGGAAACTCATCGTCAGCGGAATTTTCAGACAATCCGATATTGCGCGGGGATCGGTGTGCACTGCCAGCGTTTCAATCGGAACTGCCTGTTCGGAGAGCGGGTTTCCGTAAAGAAAAACGTCGATATTTCCGATTTCACGGAATACTTGCCACGTGCCGAGCATCAACAGCAGGCAGGCGGCGGCAGCGGCGACATACACACGCCAAACACGGCGGCGGGGAGCTGCCTCGTAAGCAGAAACGATCAGGTCATCATCAATGCCTCCGATGGCACGCGCCATCACTTCATTCCGCATAATACCCCTCCTTTTCCAGACATACACGTAACCGATTGCGGGTCCGCATCAGCATCGATTTGATCTTGCTTTGGCTGTATCCGAACCGGGAAGCAATGTGTTCAATGGAGTCGCTGTAAAAATAGCGGCAGACGAACACACGTCGGGCGTCTTCGTTTTCCGTATGCAGAAAACGGCTGATGATGCGACTCATTTCGCCGATCTGTACTTCATCATCCACGGACACTTTTGTCGGCGTGCAATCACTCAGTTCCTCAAGTGAAACGGCAAATTCATCGGCAGCACGTTTTTGTGCGTGGTTTGCTTTGTATCTGTTCAATGCCAGATTTCGTGTCAGCTTTCCGAGAAAAGCCATGAGCGACTGCGGACGGTTCGGCGGAAGAGCCTTCCACGTCTGCATATACGCATCGTTGACGTTTTCTTCGCTGTCCATGCGGTCTTGCAAAATATTCAGCGAAATTTTCATACAATAAGATCCGTATTTGTCAGCGGTTTGCTTGATGGCCTGTTCGTTTCGCTGCCAATACAGTTCGACAATTGCCTTGTCGTCCATACGTTTTCTCCTTTCCTCAAAGTGCCATCACTAAAACAGACAACTTTTTCGGAGTTTGGTTGCACGGTTAGAATTTATTTTTTGAAAAAAACAAAAAAACATCCGTCCAATAAAAAACCGCTTGTGGCAGGTAAAGCCCGACGCAAGCGGTTTTGCTGTAAAAACAATTAAACTTTTTTTTCGGTGCCGTCTCCGTTAAAGAGCGGAAGGTAGGAAAGGTACTGGATATCATCGCGGTACTTGGCGTCGCCTTCGGCAAGAATTGCCATGCGTCCGACGATATTTCCGCCCGCTTGCTTGACCAGTTTTTCCACGGCGCGCAGCGATTCGCCGGTGCTGATGACGTCATCAATGATCAGCACGCGTTTGCCGCGCATACGCTCCATGTCTTCACTGTCGATGTACAGTGTTTGCTTTTTGGCGGTGGTAATCGAAGTGACTTCCGTCGAAAACACGTTTTTCATATAGAGCTTCGGGGCTTTGCGGGCAATCAGGTAATTGTTCTCACCGGACTGTCTCGCCATTTCGTAAACCAACGGAATTCCCTTGGATTCTGCCGTGATCATAATGTCATGTTCCGGTGCGATTTTTAAAAGATCACGGGCGCAGTTGACCGTGAGCTCCACATCGCCGAAAATGACAAAGGCGCCGATGTACAGATCATCGGTTACTTTGCAAAGGGGAAGATCACGCGTAAGCCCTGCTACGTTCAGTTTATAATACATGCGGATCCTTCTTTCAAAAAAAGAGAGCGGTTGTTTACAACCGCTCTCATGATTTTTATTCGGCTTCTGTCGTTTCCGAAGGAGCAGCGTCCTCAGCGGACGCATCTTCAAGCAGAGCCTTCATGGAGAGGCTGACACGCTTTTTGTCAAAATCTAGCTCGGTGATCTTGACATCTACTTCCTGACCGACTTTAAGTACATCCTGCGGTTTTGCGATTCTCTCGTTGGAAATCTGAGAAATGTGAATCAAACCGTCGATGCCCGGGATCACTTCGGCAAAAGCACCGAAGGTGGTCATGGAAATGATCTTCGCCTTGCAAACATCGCCTACTGCATATTTGGACTTGAGGATTTCCCACGGATTGTCCTCGTTCTTCTTGTATCCGAGAGAAATCTTCTTGTTCTC
>DLVP01000083.1 GCA_003445125.1 Oscillospiraceae bacterium
CTGACCGACGACACCTTCACCTACATTCTCGACCGTATCCAGCCCGGCCGCACCGAAAAAGACGTGATGCTGGACATGGAATTTTATATGCGCCGTCTGGGAAGCGAAGGCGTATCGTTCGATTTCATCGTCGTTTCCGGCAAAAATTCCTCTCTCCCGCACGGCGTTCCCGGTGACCGCCCGATCGAAAAAGGCGATTTCGTCACCATGGACTTCGGCGCCGTCTGCGGCGGCTACCGCTCCGATATGACCCGCACCGTTGCCGTCGGCTCGGTCAGCGATGAACAGCGCACCGTCTACAACACCGTGCTGAAGGCGCAACTTGCCACCATCCAAGCCATGAAAGCCGGCGAAATCTGCTGCGACATGGACAAGGTTGCCCGCGACATCATCTACGGTGCCGGATACGAAGGCTGTTTCGGTCACGGTCTCGGTCATAGCGTCGGCATCGCCATCCACGAAATGCCCGTCTGCAACCCCCACTGCTCCGAAAAGCTGGAAAGCGGCATGATTATGACTGTCGAACCGGGCATCTATCTGGAAAACAAATTCGGCGTGCGCATTGAGGACATGGTCTTTATCCGCGAGGACGGATGCGACGTGCTGACAAAGAGCGAGAAAAATTTGATCGTTTTGTAAAAAACACTTGAAAAATGGGAATAAATAGGGTATTATATTATAATGTAGAATTCTGATTTATAATCTGGAGGTTTTATACATGGTAGTAGCAGGCGATTTCAGAAACGGCGTTACGTTCGACATGGACGGACAGGTCTATCAGATCATCGAGTTCCAGCACGTAAAGCCCGGCAAAGGTGCTGCGTTTGTCCGCACCAAGATCCGCAACGTCATCTCCGGTGCCGTTGTCGAAAGAACGTTCAACCCCTCGGACAAGTTCCCGACCGCTTACATTGAGAGACGCGATATGCAGTATCTCTATGCGGACGGCGATCTGTACTATTTCATGGACAATGAAACATACGAGAACATTCCGATCAACCGCGACAAGCTCGGCGACAACTTCAAGTTTGTCAAAGAAAACACCGACGTCAAGGTTCTTTCCTACAAGGGCGTTGTCTTCGGCGTGGAGCCGCCGTATTTCATCGAGCTTCAGGTCACCAAGACCGAGCCCGGCGTCCGCGGCGATACTGCCACCAACGTCACCAAACCCGCTACGTTGGAAACCGGTGCCGAAATCCGCGTGCCGATCTTCATCAATGAAGGCGATATGATCCGCGTGGACACCAGAACCGGTGAATATATGGAGCGTGCATAACCTGACACAGGTTGTGCCATACTACCCGAACAGGAGGATTGTATTATGACTTTATCCGAAAAAGCCGCGTATATCAAAGGACTGGCAGAAGGCATGGAGCTGGACACTGCCAGCAAAGAAGGCAAAATTCTGAAGAGCATCATCGATTTTCTGGAAGACGCCGCTATGTCTGTGGAAGATCTGGAGACTGTCTGCGACGATATTCAGGGACAGGTCGATGAAATCGACGAAGACCTCGGCACGCTGGAAGAAGATTTCTACGGCGACGAGGACGACGATTGCTGCTGCGGATGCGACGATGACGATGACGACTGTGACTGCGACGATCTGACCTATCAGGTCACCTGCCCCGCTTGCCACAAGGACATCGTGATCGATGAGGACATCATCAACGAAGGACACATTGAGTGCCCGAACTGCGGCGAGCTGCTGGAATTCGACATTGATGAGGACGATGACTGCGACTGCGGTTGCTGCCATCACGATCATGACGACGAATAAGAAACTCTGCATCTAAAAAAACGGGAACGATTGTTCCCGTTTTTTTCTTAAGGAGGATTTTTATGACATTTCCGATCGACCATGACCTTCATATTCATTCCCGGCTTTCCACCTGTTCCTCCGATCCCGAGCAAACCACAGCGGCACTCCTGCAATACAGCAAAGGCAACGGGTTTTCCGATCTCTGCCTGACCGATCACCTGTGGGATTCGGCGGTGCCGGGTGCAAGCGAATGGTACCGTCCTCAGAGCATCGAACACGTGCGGCAGTCACTGCCACTCCCGCAGGACGACCGGGTGCGTTTTCATTTCGGGTGTGAAACGGAGCTTGACCGTCATCTGACACTCGCACTCGCTCCGGAGCACTTCGGACTGTTTGATTTTATTATTGTTCCCACTACCCACCTGCATGCAAGAGGTCTGACTCTGAGCGAAGAGGACGCCGATGCGCCGCTCTCCCGCCGTGCCGAGCTGTATGTGCAGCGGCTGGACGCAGTGCTTCACATGGCGCTGCCGTTTTCCAAGGTCGGCATTGCCCATCTGACCTGTCCGCTCCTTGCCGCCGATCATCCGCACGACCACATCGACGTACTGAACATGATCGGAGACGACGTATTTTCCGAGCTGTTTTCCCGTGCTGCACAGGTCGGGGTGGGAATTGAGCTGAATTTCCCGTTTGAACGCTATGAAGGGCAGGACCTTGAGGATGTCCTGCGTCCGTATCGGATTGCCAAAGAGCGCGGCTGTAAATTCTATTTCGGCAGTGACGCCCATCACCCGAAGGATTTGCTTCCTGCCCGCGCGCGGTTTGCCAATACCGCGAAAGCGCTCTCCCTTTCGGAAAATGACCGTTTTTTCCCGTTTGCGAAATAAACGTTCTTGTCTGTTCCGCGCCGACGGATTTCCGTCGGCGCGTGGCTTTTCTTCGGTTACGGATTTTGGGCGTGCACGGCTGGGCTGTGCTTTCCGACAATCCGCCCACAATTTGAAAAGACTGCGGCTTTTTCTCCGCTGTAAACCCCGCTTGAAATCCGCAAAATTACACGCTTCCACGCACGGTCGTTTCTCCATCAGGAAACCAACCGTTTTTACAAATGCGGAAATTCTTTCACATTTCCTTCCGGCTAAAATTTCTTCCCGTGTTTTCCTGTCTCCGCACATTTTTGTCCGCACAAAATTCCCATTGTCGCGCTCTTTTTCGATCGGATAACCCGGCGGGCATTTTTCGGAAAGTTTATTTTCCGGCAGAAAAAATTTTCCCCCATTTCCGAAAGAGCCAAAATACGCATAAAAAGCGGCAACACGAAGTGTTGCCGCTTTCCGATTTGTATATTCTCTTGTATTTTATACGTTTTGCAATTTTCAAATTATTCTTGCGGTAATTTGTAGCTTTCTTTATACAATTCGTATTGTGCTTCAAAGCCGGCATCCGATTTTTTCAGTTCATGCAAATACTCATGCGCATCCATCTCGTTTTTGTCGATCTCAATCAGCGCCACCGCAATATTGGAGCAGTGATCCGACACACGCTCATAATTTGTCAGCAGGTCGGACAGAATAATACCGGATTCCACCGAGCATTCCCCGCTTTTCAGCCGCTCCACGTGCCGCGATTTCATTGTTGCCGTCAATGTATCGATTACCTGCTCCAGCGGTTCCACCTGCCGTGCCAGTGCCAAATCGCCCGTTTTAAACGCTTTCACCGTCAATTCCAGAATATCGCGGATTGCCGCATCCAGCACGCGGAATTCCTCGGTTGCTTTCACGGAAAACGACAGGTTCTTGTCGTGCATTCCCTGCGCCGCAAACGCGATATTCATCGCGTGGTCGCCGATACGTTCAAAATCGCTGACCGTATTGAGCAGCTTGGAAATTTCCCTTCCGTCCCGATCGGAAATATCCTTTCCCGACAGGCGCACGAGGTAAGTACTGAGTTTATCCTCATACTGATCCAGGCTTTCTTCCTTCTGCACCACGTCGTCAAAATTTTCGCCCTTGAAGGAGAAAATCAGTCCAATGGATTCCAGAAACGTCTTTTTGGCAAGGGACGCCATGCGGCAGGTCTGATTATTACATTCTGCCACCGCAAAGGAAGGCGTTTGCAGCAGACGTTCATCAATGAGCGTATATTCCTCCGCTTCTCCGTCGTGACGGTCGCGGACAAGAAAATTCGCCAGTTTTTCCAGCTGCTTCGGGAACGGAAGCAGGATCAGCGTGTTCAGAATATTGAACACCGAATGGCACAGCGCCACGCCGAACGGGTTGATGTTTTCCCTCATGAACGGCATATCAATAAACAGCTGCGGCACATACAGAAGCACCATGAACACCAACATTCCGATGATTTTGATGCTCACATGTACAACTGCCACGCGTTTTGCTTTTTTATTGACCCCAAAGCTCGACAGCAATGCCGTCGCACAGGTGCCGATATTCAAACCGAGAACCAGCGGAATCGCCATGGAATAAGAAATCTTTCCCGCCATGGACAGCGCCTGCAGAATGCCTATCGAAGCCGCCGAGCTCTGAATGATTCCCGTAAACACCGTACCGATCACGACACCAAGCACCGGATTGTCAAACAGCGTCAGGATACGGGAAAACTGCTCGCTTTCGCTGAGTGGTTTGACCGCGTCGCTCATCAGCTCCATGCCGAACATCAGCACAGCAAATCCGACAAAGATCGTGCCGATATCCTTGCGCCTTTTCTTTTTGGACATCATGATCATCACAATGCCGACAAACGCCAGTATTCCCGAAAAATTGGACGGTTTGATGATCTCGATGAAGAAATTATCCGCATCGCCGATCGCGGACAGTGACGTAATCCACGCCGTAACCGTCGTGCCGATATTGGACCCGAAAATCACGCTGATAGTCTGACCGAGCTCCATAATTCCGGAGTTGACAAGTCCGACCAGCATGACCGTCATCGCGGAGGACGACTGGATCGCAATGGTGATCCCCGCACCGAGCAGGATTCCCGTGAATGAATTGGACGTCATTTTTTTGAGCATCTGCTCCAATTTTCCACCCGCCAGCTTTTTCAGTCCGCCGGACATGACATCCATGCCGTACAGGAAAAACGCCAACCCGCACAGCAGCCGAATGATTGCAAAGACAACATCGTTCATTTTTTCTCCCCGGCACAGCTCCCCGGTTGCACCTGATTTTACAAACTTTTTACATAACACTATCAGTATACCAACTTTTCCGCGTCTCTGCAAGACTTTTTCAGGATTTTGACATATTCCACAACACCCTCTGAAAAATTTTGTCAAAATTCGGCGAATGCCTGTTGAAATTCCTCTCCCAACCCGCTATAATAGAAATATCAATAAAATTCGCGAAAAATGTTGACATTTGTCTACCGTTTAGTTATACTGGAAACAGTTCCCGTCAAGGAGGTTCTGTTTATGAAAAAAAGAAGAAGAGGTTCCACGGTTTTTCTCGGTACGGTGACGGTCATTCTGGCAATCACGGTGCTTTTCTTTTTCTGTAAAGGACGCGACATCGTGCAAAAATCCGTCGATGCCGCCCTGTCCCAGGACGATACCCGCCTTTCGGCACTTCAACAGCAGATTGACGTGTTGGAAAAAGCCCTTGCGAAAATGCAGGAGGACGCAGACAAAAAACAGCGCGAATCCGAAGAAAAGGAAGCCGAATGGACAAAAGAGCGGGAATCCTACGAGAAACAGATTGCCGATCTCAAAAAGCAGGTGCTTGCGTCCAAACCGATCAAGTCCAACACCAAAAGCTGGGCGCCCGCCGAAGGGAAAGTGGCGTATCTGACCTTTGACGACGGTCCGTCCGTCAATACCGACAAGATTCTGTCCATTCTGGAAGAAAAGGACGTAAAAGCCACGTGGTTTGTG
>DLVP01000175.1:0-617 GCA_003445125.1 Oscillospiraceae bacterium
GGAGATTGAGTGGTAATGAAAAAAAGCGCCTTGCACAAGAAGAACCGCCGTACCATCCGCGACAGTCTGGGGCGATTTTTTGCCATTCTGGCGATTGTGGGACTGGGCGTGGGGTTCTTTGCGGGACTCAAAAGCTGCAAGCAGGCGATGCTCACGACGGGAAATGCCTATGTGCAGGAGCTGAAATTGTTTGACTTTCGCCTGTTGTCCACGCTGGGCTTCACCGAAGAGGACGTGGAGGCGTTTTCCCGCCTGCCGGGGGTTTCCCGCGCTGCGGGGAGCTTTTCCTGCGATGTGGAGATTCGCACGGCGGACAGAGAGTCCGTGCTGCACGCCCTGCTTCTGACCGACGGGGTCAACGGGGTGCAGCTGCGCGCGGGCAGGATGCCCGAAAAGGGTGACGAAGTGATCGGCGACGCACGGTTTTTCTCTGCAGATCGGATCGGCGAGGTGCTGACGGTGGAGGAAGAAAATCTGCGGTATAAGAATTACACGCTCGTCGGCGTGGCGGACAGCGTGCTGTATCTCAACTACGAGCGCGGCACAACCTCCCGCGGGAGCGGTTCGGTGGCGGGCTTTCTGTGCCTGACGCGGGACGGCTTTTCCGACAGTTTTAC
>DLVP01000175.1:635-3097 GCA_003445125.1 Oscillospiraceae bacterium
GAGATTTACACGGAAATGTACCTTAAACTTTCCGACGACGCGTTTTTGTATTCGGATGCCTATCAGACATTGGTCGATTCGGCGGAACCGTCGGTGACGGCACTGCTGACCGAGCGCGGAACCCTGCGTTACGAGTCGCTTGCCGAAGAAGCGGACGAAAAGCTTGCCGACGCCCGACAGGAGCTGGCGGACGGGGAAACGACTTATGCCGATAAAGAGGCGGAGGCACAACAGGGCTTTGCCGATGCCGAAAAAGAGCTTGCCGATGCCGAAGAAAAGCTCTTCGATGCGAAGAAGCAACTGACCGATGCCAAAAAGGAACTTGACGACGGCTGGAACGCATTGTACGACGCGCGGCAGGAGTGGTTTGACAACCGCGTCGCACTCAACCGCTCCGACAGCGAGCTGAAAAAAAACGAAGCCGCTTTCCAAGCGGCAAAGGACGCGATTGCAGCGGCGATGGGACTTCCCGCGGGGAGCGATGTGCCGCTGACGCCCGAACTGCAAGCCATGGAAAAACTGCTGACCGAAGCGCGCAAAACCGTGGACTCTTCTTATGCGTTGTTGGATGCGGCGGACGAGGAAATCGAAAAAAATGCCGTCACCCTCAAGGAGGCGCAGGACGAGTACGATCGCGGGGCGCAGGAGTACCGCAAAAATCTTGCCGATTTTGAAACGGCGAAAAACGACTATCAAACCCAACGCGCCGATGCCGAAAAAGAGCTTGCCGACGCACGGCAGGAACTGGACGACGCGAAAGCCGCCCTTGCCGACGGCGAGGAGGAACGCGCAAAGCTCAAGGAACCGACCACCTATGTGCTCGGACGCGACACGAACGTCGGTCACGTCTGCTTTGAAAACGACGCTTCCATTGTGGAAGGCGTGTCGCGGGTGTTCCCCGTGTTCTTCTTTCTGGTCGCGGCGCTGGTGTGCGCAGCAACCATGACGCGTATGGTCGAGGACGACCGCACCCGCACGGGACTGCTCAAGGCGTTGGGCTATTCAAAATCCGCGATTATCAGCGGGTATACGACCTATTCCGGCTCTGCCGCCCTGCTCGGCGCGGCGGCGGGATTCTTCCTCGGCACGAAGCTGATGCCGATGGTGATCTGGAAGGTCTATGAAATCATGTATTCGATTCACCGACCGATCACCTACATTTTTTCCGTTCCCCTTGCGTTCATTGCCGCGGCGGCGGCACTGCTCTGCTCCGTGGGAACGACCTGGCTGTGCTGTCGCGCGCAGCTGGCAGAAAAGCCCGCAGGGCTTCTCCGTCCGAAAGCGCCTGCGGCGGGAAAACGGATTCTGCTGGAACGCATCCGTCCGCTCTGGAAGCATATGGGCTTTCTTGCCAAGGTCAGCGCGCGCAACATTTTCCGCGACAAAAAGCGCATGGGCGCGATGATTCTCGGTGTAGGCGGCTGTACGGCGCTGCTGATCACGGGCTTCGGCATCCGCGATTCGATCGGCAATATCGCCTCCGATCAGTTCGGCGGAATCATGCTCTATGACGCCGCCGTCACCTTTGACGAACCGATTTCATCGTCGCTTTCGATGGGCGAAAAGTCGCTCGCGGTCTACTCCGGCGGCATCGACGTCGTGGGAGAGAAAACCAAAAACGCCACGCTCATCAGCGCGGCGGAAAATGTGGACGGCTTTGTGAATCTGCACGACGGCAGCACGCCGCTTGCCTATCCGAAGGCGGGCGAAGTGATTCTCACGAAAAAGCTCGCGGAAACGGTCGGTGTGTCGGTGGGCGATGTGCTGACTCTGCGCGATGAGGACGGAAAATCCGTGCAGGTGCGGCTTATTGCCACGGCAGACAACTATTTTTACAACTACGCCTATATCTGCGACGAGACCTATACGCAGGGCTTCGGCGAACCGCTCAAAAAAACGGCGTTTGTCGTGCTGAATGCGTCCGACGATCCGTATACGGCGGCGGCAGGCTGGATGCAGAACGATGACGTGGTGAACGTGTCGCTGTCGGCAGAGCTGAAAAGCCGTGTGAGCAGTATGCTCAAGAGCCTTGATTACATCGTGCTGATGGTGCTGGTCTGCGCCGCGGCACTGGCGTTTGTCGTGCTTTATAATCTGATCAATATCAACATTATCGAGCGCAAACGCGAAATCGCCACGCTGAAGGTTCTCGGTTTTCACCGGGGCGAAACGGCAGCGTATGTGTTCCGCGAAAATATCGTGCTGACCGCGCTCGGCGCGTTGTGCGGTATTCCGATGGGACTTTGGCTGCACCGCTTTGTCATGAGCTGTATCCGCATTGATATGGTCACCTTCCGCGTCCATGTCGCGCCGCAGACCTATGCGTATGCGATGGTGCTGACCTTTGTGTTCGCCATTGCTGTGGATTTGTTCATGCGCCGCAAGCTGACGGCGGTGGATATGGCAGATTCGCTTAAGTCGGTAGAATAAAAAGAACCCACAGAAAACCGCCCCGCGCCCGC
>DLVP01000175.1:3132-10380 GCA_003445125.1 Oscillospiraceae bacterium
GCGCCCGCCGATCGGCGGGCGCGGGGCGGTTTTGCGGTATTTGCAAAGAATTACAGATTCAGCAGCTTGCGCAGAACAGGCTCGACCGCCTGCGTCATGCGGTAAAATCCGAGATCGTTCGGGTGTGTGCCGTCCACCATGCAGGTATGACGGTCGGTGTCGCCGAAGAAAGTGAATCCGTCGATGAACGCGACATGCTTGTCGCCCGCCGCCACGGCGCGGTCGTAGGTCTCGCGGATGATGTCGCGCCGCTCAAGAAATTCGGGATCGTAAATTTCGCGCGGCATACTCATCATCAGAATGGGAAGATCGGGGTGCTTTTCACGAATCCGACGGAAAAACGGCTCGTGGGTCGCGCGCAGCGTGTCCGCAGTCGGGGAATTGTTGTCATAGTCATACACAAACGCGCTCATGTCCAGCGTGTTGATGAAATCGGCGATCACCAGCTCGCCCTTGGCGCTTCCGGAGAAACCGAGGTTGACGTAGTCCATGTTCAGATGGTTGGAGATGGCGGCGTTGTAGACGTTGAACGGATTGCAGCAGCAGCCGCCTTCGGTGATGGAGGAGCCGTAATACACGATCGGCTTTCCGTCATACGGGGTGGGCGCTTCGACGCGTGCGTCGTCCGCCACGCCGATTTCAATGTCGCAGATGCGCTCGTTGCGCGGCAGGAAGATGGTCACGTCCTCCATTTCGGCTTTTTTCTTCACCGAGCCGTCCACGGTTTTTTCGTTGTAGCTTTTCGGTCCGATCAGTCCCGCAAAATACGGTTTGCGGCGGTCGCCGACCAGCACGTGGGCGGACTGGCAGGCGTAAATGGACATACCGATGTCCACCGAAAAGGTCTCAAATGTATATTTCACGGCGATTTCGGGCGAATCGGTGCGCAGGCAGACACGCGCGCCGGGGCAGCGGCGGGCGAGGTTGGTCAGATTGGACACATCCTTGAGTGTTTCATCGGGAAGACGCTGCCACAGTTTTTCGCGGTCGTACAGCGGAACGCCGTACAGCTTCAGCGGTGATTCGTCAAAACGGTAGAATTTCATATTGTCAGCTCCTTGGGCTTTTTTCTTCCATTATACCGAGCAAATCGGGAAAAAGCAAGGCAATTTCCGCAACTTTTTGTGCAAAAAAGAAAACGCGGCAAAGGGCATTGCCCTTTGCCGCGGAAAAATTAAACGATACCGCTGACAATCAGTGTGCCGACGCCGGGGGTAACGGCCACAGCACCGCTGACGGGATCTGTTGCGAAAGTCGCCGCGCCCACGGTGACACGACCCGCGACGCTGGTAAAGATACCGGTTTCTGCGTCGTAGACGTAATCCGTGCCCGCCGTCCACGGCGTGCCGTTATAGGTGACGGTCAGATCGCTCAGCCGCGGATCGAAGGTATCGGAAATCACCGCGTTGTCTGCCTCCGTTGCCGCCGTGTTGCCGTAGTTCCGGATTCGGAACGTGTAGGTCAGCCGCGCGTTTTCGCTGACGGTGGTCGGGGAAATTTCTTTGGAAATGCTCAGCCGTGCCGCTTCGGCGACCGTTATGGTCTCGGTGACGGTCAACGGGGTGGTGAGTCTCGCGCCGGAAATCGTGGCGGTGTTCACGATCGTGCCGCCCGTCGCCAGCGGGGCGTAACGGTTGATTGCCGCTGCGTATGCCACTTCAGTGACACCGCCGGCGGGGACGGTGATGCCGTCAATGATAAGCGGAACGGCGGAAATCACCGTGGGTGCCGCTTGCAGCACGCCGTTGACAAATACCTTGACACTGCCGTCTTCATACGTCAGCGGAACCAGTTTATCCTCGCCGAGCGGATACGCACCGAGGTCATCGGTGAGTGTCAGTCCCGTGTAGGGAACGGTGCCGGTGTTGACAATGTGAATGAGGTAAGTGACGGTGCCTTCGGGGGTGTAGGTGTCGGTGACGGCAGTTTTGACAGCGGAAAGAACTTCCACCAGCTCGCCGGTCACGATATTGGAATTGGTAACGCCGCCGTTGTAGGAAAGCGTTGCCTGATTGGTAAAGGTTGCCATATTCTTGTCTCCGTTTCCGAGGATAGTTTCCTCGGATCATTCTATGCAAACGGCAGCCTTCGGGTGTGTGGACAACGGGGGCGCGGCTTCGCCGCGCCCTCTCTGTTTGTTTTCAAAAGTGCTGATGTGTACCCGTGTCACGGTGATTTTGCAAACGCCCGAAATGAAAAATCCGCGCCCCCGCTTTGCGGGGGCGCGGCGCGGCTATTTCAGACCGAGCATTTGCTGTTCTTGACCTTGCCTTACTTTTGACCGAACACTGCCCGTGACCGAAAAAGATCCCGCCGTGTCGCCGCAGCTGCACAAAAGCAAGAGAATTGCCGAAAGAGTCGCGAAAATCTTTTTCATCATCATTTCCCCCATGCCTTTTTTCGGAACAATTCCATTGTACCATGGGCAAAGGGGAAATTCAACGCAATCTTACCGTTCCCGCACGATCAGCTTGTCGGACAACCCGCCGCGGCGGTAGATGCCCTGGTAGATTCCCGTGCATTTTTCGTACAGCGCGAACTGCCGCCGTGCGGTTTCTTCGTCTCCGTACACCTTCCAGGTACCCACACATTTGGCACCTTGGGCTTTGGATTGGATGAACCCGCGGACGTCCTCGGGCGGGTATCCCAGAAAAAGCCCGATCTCATGGGGAAAATTTGCGCGGGTATTGAGACGGGAAATCAGCTCCCGCACGCACTTTTCCACGTGTTCGGTCGGATACTGCCGTTCCCGCAGAATTGCCTGAGCCTGTTCGCTTTGCCAGTCCTTTTGCAGACGGTGCGGACGGTACATATAAATCAGTGCGCGGTTTTCCGTGAATTTGAGCGGGAGAATCTTCACGCCGCGCGGCAGCAGGCGCTTGTTCCACTCCCGCAGACACGTCGTCAACTCCGCTCTGCTCTGTGCGGGACAGGTGAACAGATTTCCGCTTTTGATTCCCGCCATCGTCGGGGAGCATTGGCGGATGACCAGTTCTTCAGACATTGTCCTCACCTCCCGCGTGAGCATTGACGTGCAATGTTGCCATGGGGATTCGGTGACTGCGGGCAGTGCGCAGGATTTGTCCCCGCATTTTGTGCGACCTCGTGCCGGTACAGTTCACCGGAGAACACTGACAGATGCTCGGGATTTCAGACACTGACGCCACCTCCCGCGTGGGCGTCCAGAATTCCGCGCAATGCCGCCATGGAGCTTTGATGACTGCGGGCAATGCGCAGGTTCTGCCCCCGTGTTTCTTCCAACACTGACCGCAGCATTTTGTGCGACATTGTGCCGGTGAATAATACCAGCAGATCGGGCGCGCCGATGCTCTTGAGTTTTTTGGTATAGACTTTGGCTTTGCAGTCGTACATTGCGCACAAATCTTTGTATTGCCGCTCCATGCACTCGTTTCCGCCGACGATTACAACGCTCATAGATTCCTCTCTTTCTTGAGTTAGCATATGCTAACTCAAGAAAAGTATACCTGAAAATTTTCCTTCTGTCAACGGGTTTCATAAAAATTTTAAAAAACGTCACAAATTTTCGTTTTCCTTGGCGGCAAGAGCATCCGGCGCACAGCGCCTGAGGGATTGCTGTTCAAACGCCGAAAAAACCTCTGCTTTCTGCTGATTTGAAGTTCCGCGGGCTCCTTCCGTCACGCTTACGCGTGCCACCTTCCTCCCGGAGGAAGGCAACGGTTGACGCGCTGCACTGCCGCAGATTTTCTTCCTGCCGAATCCGCACAAAAATTCACTCACAGCTGCACAGCATAAAGTCTCATCCCTTCCCACCCCCAACACCCCTCAGTCGCCTACGGCGACAGCTCCCCTCTTAAAAAGAGGGCAGCCTATCGGTGTCCGACCGCAGTGCGAAAAAGAAACTGCGGCGAAAATCTTTTGTTTTAAAAGTGCAAACTTTCGGTGTTGAAAACTGTGAAAACTCGGATTTTGTCTTTGCTTTTTCTGTGGCACAAAGGCAAAAAACGCACCAACTCATGGCTCCTTTGCGGTAAGGGCGGCTGGCGCGGAGCGCCTGAGGGATTGTTTGGAAAGCACCGAATCCGTGCGGAAATCCATTCTGAACGACTCGGAAAATCGCTTTTGATATTTTCTGAATATTTGCAGAAATTTCCTTTTTGTGCAAAGAAAAAACACGCACGAACAAAGGCTCCCTCTGAGAGGGAGCTGTCGCGAAGCGACTGAAGGAGCCTGCGCGACTTTCGTTTTTTGCTGCTTTCGGTTTTGGAGAAAATACACGACCGACATTTTTTTCTAACTTGAAGTTATCACCGAAAGTATGAAACAAAAATCGAATTCAGAATCCGCAGACAGGCAAAACCGCAGCTTTCTGCTACTTTTCACTCTCGCGGGCTCCTTCCGTCACGCTTACGGTGATGCACCGCCGCGGAAGAAAAGTGTGCGGATTTTGGGTTTTGAAAACTCAGATTCTGCGGTTGCCTTCTTTGCGGCACAGAGGAAAAGCGGAGCGGGTGAAAACACAGACTCCCATAGGAAGACAGACCGCTTGCCGAAAATAACCCGTCGGGCAGCCCTTTTTAAAGGGCTGCCCGACGAGTTGCCGTTTTATTTATTTTTCTCGACAATTTCGCGAAGCGCATTTTCGGTGTCCTCTTTATCCGCTCCGAACAAGTAGTATTCCGGTTCGTCTTTAAACTGTATCCTGATCGTGCCCATAAAGCCTACCCGCCACAGGCAGTTGCCGTCTTTATCAAAGGCGGCAACGTTGACAGCGCCTCCGGTGGAAGGATTCTCCGACTTTTCAAGTACCGCAGGGGACATATTGCTCAGCAGGTCGAAGATAGTGCGGATTTCCTCTTCCGTGAGTGTGCGTCCCTTTAATTCGTCGAAGGGACTGCATTGCAGCACCAGTTCTCCGATTTCGGACGCGAAGCCATCACCTGCAAAAAGATTCTGCCACCGGGTCAGCGTGTCCTGTGTACCCAGGACTTTTTTGCCGGTTGTGGGGATATACAGGCGGTCATCCTTCGCCGCCGCATCGTTGTTGGTCACCACGGTGCCTTTGATTTTCGACACATCCGCCGCCTTTGATTGGTCATTTTCCGAAGAAACATCGGAAGAAGACGGCTGCGCGGAAACCTTTGATTGTTCACTTTCCGAAGAGACACCGGAAGAGGGCGCTTGCGAGGAGACCTCCGCCTGCTCTCCGCAGCCCGTCATTGCCGCGCTGAGAACCACGGCGCAAACGGCAAGAATCAAGAAATGTTTTTTCATCAAACATTCTCCTTTTGTTTTTTATCATCAAAGCATTTCCCCCAAGCATTGCCCCCCAAAAATTACCTCCTTTCTTTTTTTGGGGGGGGAGAACAAATTACTTATGACGCAATATATAGCGTAGATTTACAAGTGATTCCGAATACTGCTCAAAATTGTTTGTTGCTGCATTTATCGGAGCTGTACGTACAGAAACCGTGTTAATTATAATGCCATTTCTTACGCCGTTCTTTTTCATCGTCAAGTTTCAGCTGAATGATCCCGTCAACTGCCCATAAGCTCGTTAAAATCGCGAGGATGATGAGAACCAGCTGAAAATGTCGGTACCTTTCTTCTGCCTGAAGGCGCGGAGAGGCTGCTATGCGCGCCGCCGCACGGGCGCGGGAAGCGGCACGGGCGATCTCCAACTGTTCTTCGGCAACTTTCCTCAGCTTGCCGCCCGGCTCGATCACGCCGCCGTTTTCGGGGGTGAAAAGCTCGCTGTTTTCCTCATTGAAGCCGGTTGAAATCAAAAATGTGCCGGTTTTGCATTTTACATAAAACACATACCCTACCCCGTCCGTGCGCATGATTTTGGCTTCGGCTGCCGGCAGGTCAATATCCTTGTCTGTCTGCGGGAGGACGCGGTCGATGACGCGGACAAAATCGACGGATTGGTTTCGGTCTCTGCTCGGCATATAGGTGCGGACATAGGCTGTGTTGAATTCAGCCACACCCGCGAAATGCCCCTCTTCGTCCAGGACATCGCAGATATACATTGGTTTCCCGTTCATGATGAACGGGACACATTCAATCTCATCTCTTTCGGCATAGACGGTAATGTCGCAGTAATAAAGCGGCATAAGCGTGCTTATGTCACGGGTAAGACCGTAGCTTTCCAGTATGGCGGCGGTGCCGTCCTTTTCCATTTCGGCAAGAATTCCGTCAATTCGGGATTCGGAGACGTAAGTATCATCCGTCGAATAGGATTCCCGCGCCAGCTGCGACATTCCGTATTTTTCCAGCTCTCGGTCGTCGATGATACGCTTCGGATCGTTGTTCGGCTCTTCTTCGGAGGCGGTCATGTCGAAATCAAAATCATACGGGGGAAAAAACCAGTCGTCCGAAAAAAGGTCGTCCGGCAGGGTAGGCTCCTGCGGAAAGTCATCGGCGAACGCCGAAGGCGACAAACAGACCGTCAGCATCAGCGCAATCAGCACACAAAGCACTTTTTTCATGGTCACTTCTCCTTGGAAGTTATTTCGGAGGAAACATCCGATGTTGCCGATTCGAAGGATACGGACGGGTCTTTGCAACCCGCAAGCGCACAGAGAACGGCAAGGATTGCCGCAGGGATTTTCAAAGATTTTTTCACCGCAAATTTCCTTTCCTTTTTGATTTCTTAGCTAAATTTAAAAAAACACACTTGTTATTGCTTTCTATATATATAGACGATGAAAAAATGAAATTGCTACAGCTTTTTTAAAAAATTTTTATGTTTTCGTGCCTAATTTGAAAAATATTGCAACTTTTCGGCAACTGTGCTATACTTTTTCACAGAATCCATCGGGGGGAATCGGAATGTATTCGATCATTGTCTTTATTCTGGAGGTGTTCGGCACCGTGGCGTTTGCTTCGTCGGGCGCGATGGTTGCCATTCAGAAAAAAATGGATTTGCTGGGGGTCATTGTGCTGGGCATTTGTACGGCGGTCGGCGGCGGGGTCATCCGCGATACGCTGATCGGCGTCACTCCGCCTGTGACGTTTCGCGACCCGATTTATTGCCTGATTGCCACCGCCGTTTCGGTGCTGACCTTTTTGCCCGCCGTGCGGCGCGTATTGACGCGGCACACCGCCGTGTACGACCGCTTTATGTTCTGGATGGACGCGATCGGTCTGGGGGTGTTCACGGTCATCGGCGTGCAGGCGGCGTTTGCCGCCGTTTTCGACTGCAACCGCTTTCTGGCGGTGTTTGTCGGCGTGGTGACGGGTGTGGGCGGCGGCGTGCTGCGGGAT
>DLVP01000175.1:10423-11264 GCA_003445125.1 Oscillospiraceae bacterium
TTCGTGAAGCACTTCTATGCCTGCGCGTCGCTCATCGGTGCATGGCTGTGCGCCGTGCTGTGGAAACCGTGCGGGAGCAGTATCGCCATGCTGGTCGGATTGGCGGCGGTGATCATACTGCGCGTGCTGGCGGCGCATTTTCACTGGAGTCTGCCGAAAGCGGAGTGACAGGAATGAAAAAACTGTGGCTGATTTTTTGCTGTCTTTTTCTGGCGTCCTGCACTGTGGCGCAGGACGTCTCGTCGTTTGCGCCTTCTTCGCGGGAAATCTCTGCGGAAGCGGTGTCCTCTGCCGAGGAATCCTCACTTTCCGAGGAGGAAATCCGTGCGCTTGCCGAGCGGGTATTTCCCGATCTTGAACAGCGTTTCTACATCCGACAGCTGCGCGGCGAGATGCTGAGAAACCTGTGTGTGCTGTATGAAGCGTGCCAAAATTTTGAGGTGCAGTGCCTGCTCACAACGCCGCTCGCCGAGGAGGACGTGGATCAGCTGCTGACCTATCTCGACTACGACTGCCCCGAACTGATTCAGTACGATTCGGAAATGGGCTGGGGCTTGACGCGCAACGACGAGGGACTGGTGACCAGCGTGATTCCGAGTTATCGGATGTCGAAAAAAGTGTATAAAAACTACTATGCCGAAACCGAGCGCGCGCTCGACGAAATTTGCGGTGCGGCGCGGGGAATGAGCGATTTTGAAGCGGAATGTCTGGTCTACCGGGAATTGATCAGCCGTTATACCTACCACGCCAAAGCCGCCAACTGCAACAACGCCTACGGGCTTCTGATCGCAAAAACGGCGCGCTGTGAGGGTATTGCGCGCACGTTCCTGTGGGCGATGAG
>DLVP01000218.1:0-6267 GCA_003445125.1 Oscillospiraceae bacterium
TGGAATCCTGTGGATCTGTCCGACGGACAGGTACATGAGTTTGAACTGATGTTCAACGTCATGGAATTCTACGATGACCTCCAGTTGTTCCTGATCGGCGGTACGGGAGCGGAAAACCCGAACCTGGCAATCATCATCGACGATCTGACGATCGAGGAAATCAAATAAAGAATAAACTCGTCAGCGCCCGATGATCAATCATCGGGCGCTGAATTTTTGTTATCGAATTATGATTGGGAAGATCACCATGAATGAATTCAATCCTAAATTCCTTGTGAACATTCACGGAAAGGAATATTACGATGTTGCCGCCGCCGCAAAAGGCTATGACGGTGATGTCAGCCGTTTTTTCCCCGAAGAAGCCCCCGGCTATTTTCTGAAGGACGGCATTTTCCATGTGGACGCCGAGACGTTCCGCCGGATTCTCCAAAAGCCCTGTGCAGGCGACGGAGCAATCAAATGGACAAAATATGCCGTCGAGTGCTATATGCCAGAGCCGAATCCCGATCCGTTTGACGGGATTCTGCCCGTTTCCCGCATGAGCGATCCGCTGTACGTGTCCATGTGCGTGCCCAACGAACAGCACAGCTTTATGGACTGCAATTCCCAAACAGGCGCGGAATGGGAACGCGGACGGGTCAACGCATCGGTGCTGTTTCCCCCTACAAGCGCTCACAAATCCGTATTGGCAATCGGTGCAATGTTCAAAAATCCGCAGCTCCCGCTGGAGGATGACCAAGAATTCACCGTTTGCTTCGGAAGAATGACACTTTGCCTTCGCACGAAAACGTCCGACGGATGGTTTCTTGCCAACGACATTCCTTATCCCCCGGAGCCGCGCAATATTTACTACCTTCCCTGGACGCTGTATGACAACGGCGGTGTGGATGAAATGTGCCTGATTTTGCCGAAAGACCGCATCAGCATTGTGGACGGACACACGGAAATCCGCCTGAAAGGGTGCGAACTGAGCGGTGCAAACAAACGGGGAAAATTCCCGCTTGTCGAAGGAAGCGTGCTGCACTATTGGGCTGCTCCCGCCACGAACTTTGAAGATTGCTCCGAAATTTTGGGCATTGCTTCCAGCTATGAAATCTGGGTCAAGGAGCCTGAAATGGCGTATCACCTGACTGCCGACATCGGCGCCGATCTGTACACGCCCGGCATCGGTCATCCCGATCAGGCCTATACGGGCATCAATTTTGCCGTTACGGACAAGCCGCGCGTGGTGTTCGGACACAACGTCGGTCCGAAGCACTATGACGAAATCATGGACAGCAAAAAGGTCTGCGAAATGCTCGGTCTCAAATAAAAATAAGCGGAGGAAAACAATGAAAAAAATATTAGCGCTTCTGTTGGCAGCCATGCTGCTTTTGTGCAGCTGCAACAACTCGACGGAGACTTCTTCGACCGAAAGCACCGCTTCAAGTGAGTCCTCATCTGTGAAGGACACTTCGTCGAAAAAAGACAATTCATCGAAAAGCACCTCCTCGTGGGTGTTGGATGTGGCAGCATTTGTGCGTGAAATTGACGGCGAGAACTATTTTGACGTTTCGGCGGCAGCCGCGGCAAGTCCGCGCCGTCCCGACGACAGCGAATTTTTCCCGGAACTTGACGGTTTTGTCGGCTACTATATTGAAAAGGGCGTGTACATGATCGATGCAGACACCTGGCGGCGCGTGCTGGAATGTCCGTTCAAGGGCGACGGCTCGATCAAATGGACGGGCTACCGCGTGGAAAACTATATGTCCGAGCCGATTGCCGATCCGTTCGACGGGGTACTGCCCATTTCCCGCATGGACGACCCGCTGTATGTGATGATGTGCACTCCCAATGAGCAGCACTCTCCCTACGATTGCGTGGACAACGAAAGACCGAGTCCCAATCTGCGCGTCAATGCTTCTGCGCTCGTTCCGCCGAACGGCGATCACGAAGTCATGTGGACGATCGGGCAGCTGTTCCTGGATCCTACGAAAAAAGATCAGCTCCCGGCAGACGCCAAAGTTACCATCTGCTTCGGCAGAATGGCGCTTGCCATCTGCACCGAGGAGAACGGATGGCAGTTGGTGTCGGATCTGAAAGGTCCGGACTATCTGTACAATATGTACTACATCTTTAAGTCCAATGAAAGCAACACCGTTCAGAACAACAACAATGAAGATCACTACTCTTTGGCTTCCGACCGCGTGAAGTGGGTGGACGATCATTTTGAGCTTTATCTGACGGCGGAGGATTTCCTTCAGACCGAGCGTCACAAGCAATATCCGGTCGTGCTGGGCGCTCATTCCCATTACTGGGGTTCTCCCGGATATCGGTTGAAAAAGGGCGAAGGGGAAAAAATCATCGGCATTGCCGGCAGCTATGAAGTCTGGGTGAAGGAACCGGAATATTCCGGACTTTTCACCGCCGACATCGGGGTGGATATGTACGGTGCAAGAGTTGACGGACGTCCCGACCAAGCGTTCACCGGCTATAATTTTGCCGTGACAAGCGAGCCGCGCGTCCTTTACGGACACAATGTCGGTCCGAAAAACTATGACAAAGTCATGGACAGCGAAAAGGTTCAGGAGCTTCTCGGCATGAAATAAATGCCGACGCTCCCGCGGAAATTTCCGCGGGAGCGTTTTTTTGTGTATTCGGATGCAGCAAGGCGCTTTACAGGCTCGGTTGATCTACAAATGTCACTTCCGGCTCGCCTTTCAGCCCGTCGCTTTCAAAAATCACCAGCTCATTTTCCCCTTTTTTCAGCAGGGAAGCGGGTACATACAGCGCCTTTTGCGGTCCGATCTCCCAGAAACGTCCCAGATTGAAGCCGTTAAGCACCGCAAAGCCCTTGGTGAAATTGTCCGTGCGCAAAAATGTGTCGGCAGGAGTGTCCACGGAAAACGTGCCGCGGAAAAACGCCGGCGTTTTTGCCGAAGCATCGCCGTAGCGCAGCGCGGTCAGATCGGTCATCGGCAAGGGGGTAACCTCCCACGAAAAATGAATCTTTCCGCCCAGAAGCACCCGTCCCGGCAAGCCCTTTTTGCGCATCATTTTCGGTCCGAAATTGGTTCTTCCCATGTTTTCGACCAGCACGGTCAGAATGTCGCCCGCCTGCGCCGTCACGTTCACCGACAGTGTCTCGTCATTGACATACACCTTCCCGATCAACCGATCGTTGACAAACACGTTCGCACGGTCGCCAAGGCTCTCGAACGAAAGCGACGCTTCGTGATAATCGCGGGAAAGGCGTGTGCGGTAGGCAATATAGCCGTAGCCGATGCCGTATTCCTCCATTGCCCGCGGAACCTCGCTGTGAATCGGCTTTGACAACGCATTCAGCTGCGGCAAAAGCGCTGCGGCTTGGGAGAGCTTCACCGTACCGAACGCCTTTTTCGGGCGATTGGCGGGAACGTCGGGCGGGGTATGCCCCGTGATTTCGGTGATCACGTCGCGCACGGCGAAATACTTTTCCGTCGTGTCCCCGCACTCGCTCAGCAGGGCGTCGTAGTCATAGCTGGTGACATCGGGCGTAAATTTTTTGTCATGGTTGGCGCCCGCCGTGAATCCGAAATTGGTGCCGCCGATGAACATATACATATTCATGCTGCCCTTCCGGAGCATATCGCGCACCACGCCCGCATATGTCTTTGCGTCTGTGGTATGATGCGCTTCGTCGCCCCATGCGTCAAACCATCCGTCCCACATTTCCATGCACATTTTCGGCACGTCGGGGAAGCGGCAGTCGTGCTCGGCAAAATTTTCCTTCACACGGCTGCCGAAATTGAGTGTTGGCAGGCAGCCCTCCACCGTACCGTCCGCAAATGCCGAAGCGGAACCGCCGTCGCTGGTGAACAGCGGAACATCAATTCCGCGGCGGCGATAGCCGTCGCGCAGATGGGCAAGATACTCACGGTCGTCGCCGTAGTACCCATACTCGTTTTCGCACTGCATCATGATGATCGGACCGCCGTTGGTGCACAGAAGCGGACGCAGCTTTCCGAGCAGGACATCCAGGTAGCGGTCAAAATAGCGGATATAGGTCGGGTTCATGCAGCGAATCTCCATATCGTCCTCGCACTGAATCCACCACGGCAGTCCGCCGAAATCCCACTCGGCGCAGATATACGGACCGGGACGCACAATCACCATCAGTCCCGCCTTCTGCGCCTTTTTTACAAAACGGACAATGTCCAGCCGATCGGAAAAATCAAATTCGCCGGGGCGCGGCTCGTGCATATTCCATGCGCAGTAGGTCTCCACGCAGTTGCAGCCGACCGCGCGCAGTTTGCGGAAAATGTCATCCCAAGTGTCGGGAAGGTTGCGAAAATAGTGAACCGCTCCGGAAATCAGCTTGATCGGTTTTCCGTCCACACAGAATTGATTTTTTTCAATGGAAAAAGTCATGCAAACCCCTCTTTCGTCCTTTCGGCTCTCTCACAAGCCGCATTTTTTGCCATTATAGCATACTTTTTCCCTGCGGGCAATCCCCTTTCTCCGTTTTTGCCCATTTGCTCTCAAGTTTTCGGATTGAAAAGCGTTTCCGCTCCTCCCGCCGAAAAAAAATCCCTGTCAGGCGTGCCTGACAGGGATTTTTGATGCTTATCAGAGTTTTTCTCTCTGCACGTAAGAGGTATGCAGAATCTCATGCGCCAGATGGCTGCCGGGTTCGCCGAAAAATTCCTTATAGGCAATCTTGACTTCCGGATTCTCATGGGATTTACGCAGCACTGCCGCTTCGTCAATGCTGTACAGCGCTTTCGCACGTGCTTCGCGGATATCCTCGAAATTCTTGATGTACTGCGGTTGAATTGGCTGTCCGCCGCCGTTGACACAGCCGCCGGGGCAAGCCATGATCTCTACAAAGTGATAGGTCTTTTCGCCGCTCTTGATCGCGTTGAGCAGTTTCTTGGCATTTGCCAGACCCGAAGCCACCGCAATTTTGATCTCCATACCGTTGACGGTATAGGACGCTTCTTTGATTTCCTCAAAGCCGCGGACATCCTCAAATTCCAGCTTCTTCAGCTCTTCGCCCGTCAGCGTCTCGACCGCGGTTCTCAGCGCCGCTTCCATTACACCGCCGGTCACACCGAAGATTACGCCGGCGCCGGTATACTCGCCGAGCGGAGAATCCGCCTTTTCTTCGGGGAGGGTATTGAACATCAATCCGGCTTTCTTGATCATGCGCGCCAATTCACGCGTCGTAATCGCCACATCGACATCCGGAATTCCGTCGCCCGCCGCCGACTGGTCGGCACGCTCCGCCTCAAACTTCTTCGCGGTGCAGGGCATGACGCTGACCACGACGATATCGTGGGGATCCATGCCGAATTTCTTCGCGTAATAGGTTTTCACCGTCGCACCGAACATCTGCTGCGGAGACTTGCAGGTGGAAAGGTTCGGGATAAATTCGGGGAACTTATGCTCGCAGAATTTGATCCATCCGGGAGAGCAGGAGGTGATCAGCGGCATGGCTCCGCCGTTCTGCACACGGTCAAGGAACTCGTGCGCTTCTTCCATAATGGTCAGGTCGGCGGAGAAGTTGGTGTCAAACACCTTATCAAAGCCGAGACGGCGCAGTGCCGCAACCATTTTGCCTTCGGCATTGGTGCCGATCGGCAAGCCGAACTCCTCGCCCAGTGCCGCACGGACAGCCGGAGCCGTCTGCACAACCACGTGCTTGGAAGGATCTGCCAGTGCTGCCCAGACCTTATCGGTATCGTCCTTTTCGGTCAGTGCGCCGGTCGGACAGACATTGATGCACTGCCCGCAGGAAACGCAGGTGGTTTCCGCCAGATCCATATCAAACGCACAGCCGATATGAGTGCGGAATCCGCGCTCGTTTGCGCCGATGACCGCTACGGACTGCAATTTCGAGCAGGTCGCCACGCAGCGGCGGCACAGGATGCACTTATTGTTGTTGCGGATCATATGGCGAGCCGAAGTGTCGATCTCATGCACGGGATTTTCGCCGGCATAGAAGTCCTCATCGGTGATGCCGTATTCATTGCACAGTGCCTGCAGCTCACAGCTTCCGCTGCGCACGCAGGACAGGCAGTTTTTCTGATGCGTCGAAAGCATCAGCTCCAGGGTCTTGCGGCGGGATTCGATGACCTTCGGAGTGTTCGTGAAGATCTCCATGCCGTCGTTGACCGGGTACACGCAAGCCGCCGCCATACCGCGGGCGCCCTTTACCTCCACCAAGCACATACGGCACGCGCCGATGGCGTTGATGTCTTTCATATAGCAAAGCGTCGGAATACGCACGCCGGCGTAGTTCGCCGC
>DLVP01000218.1:6291-6860 GCA_003445125.1 Oscillospiraceae bacterium
CTCCAGGATCGTCGATCCTTTCGGAACGGAATACTCAATGCCGTTGATTTTTACATTCACAAAATCCATTTGCCTTTTCTCCTTTCGATGATCCTTTAGTTCTTTGAGATTGCTTTGAACTTACAGTTGCCCATGCAAACGCCGCACTTGAGGCACTTGGCGGGATCGATCGCAAAGGATGCCAGCTTATGACCGGGCGCGGTGTAGTCGGTACGGGTGATCGCGTCTGCCGGGCAGTTTCTCGCGCACATACCGCATCCGATACACTTGTCTTTATCAATCACAAAATTCAGCAGGTGCTTACATACGCCCGCCGGACACTTCTTCTCCACAACGTGCGCTTCGTACTCATGGCGGAAGTATTTCAGCGTGGACAGTACCGGGTTCGGCGCTGTCTGTCCGAGTCCGCACAGGGAGTTGGCTTTGATATAATAGCACAGCTCCTCCAGCTTATCCAGGTCTTCAAGCGTCGCTTTGCCGCGGGTGATCTTATCCAGCATTTCCAGCATTCTCTTGGTGCCGACACGGCAGGGCGTACATTTTCCGCAGGACTCGTCAACCGTGAATTC
>DLVP01000218.1:6917-9943 GCA_003445125.1 Oscillospiraceae bacterium
GTGTCCTCGTCCATGACGATCAATCCGCCCGATCCCATCATCGAACCGATGGCAAGCAGGTTGTCATAATCAATCGGAATATCGAAATGCTCTGCGGGGATACATCCGCCGGAAGGTCCGCCGGTCTGTGCCGCTTTGAACTTTTTGCCGTTCGGGATACCGCCGCCGATCTCGTCGATGACTTCACGCAGCGTGGTGCCCATCGGGACTTCCACCAGACCGGTGTTGTGAATCTTTCCGCCCAGTGCGAATACCTTGGTTCCCTTGGACTTTTCGGTTCCCATGGAGGAGAACCACTCGGCGCCCTTGAGGATAATCTGCGGGACGTTTGCGTAGGTTTCCACGTTGTTCAGAACCGTGGGTTTGCCGAACAGACCCTTGACAGCCGGGAACGGCGGACGGGGACGCGGCTCGCCGCGCTTGCCTTCGATGGAGGTCATCAGTGCCGTTTCCTCGCCGCACACGAACGCGCCGGCGCCCAGACGGATGTCCAGATCAAAGCTGAAGTCGGTTCCGAAAATATTTTTACCCAGCAAGCCGTTTTCTCTTGCCTGGTTGATGGCAATGCGCAGACGCTGTACCGCAATCGGGTACTCCGCGCGGATGTAGACATAACCCTGGGTCGCGCCGATCGCGTAACCGGCAATCGCCATGGCTTCGATCACGACGTGCGGATCGCCTTCCAGCACGGAACGGTCCATGAACGCGCCCGGGTCGCCCTCGTCGGCGTTGCAGCAGACATATTTCTGATCGGCATCCGGCACAAGCACACGCGCAAGCTGCCATTTTTTACCGGTCGGGAAGCCGGCGCCGCCGCGTCCGCGCAGACCGGAATCCAGCACGGTCTGAATCACGGAATCCGGGGTCATTTCGGTCAGGGCTTTGCCCAGCGCCTGATAACCGCCGCGGGCGATATACTCGTTGATATCCTCCGGATCGATGACGCCGCAGTTACGCAGTGCCACACGGTGCTGTTTCTTATAGAACGGGGTTTCGTTAAGCGATTTGATCTTGTCGCCGTCCACGGTGTCGGCGTACAGGTATTTCTTCACGGGGTTGCCGCCGACCAGATGCTCGGAAACGATTTCCGGAATCTCCTCGGGCTTTACGCGGCTGTAAAAGGTTCCTTCCGGATACACGACCATGACCGGTCCCAAAGCGCACAGACCGAAGCAGCCGGTATGCACAATCTTGATTTCGTCGGCGATATTATTCTTCTCAAGCTCCGCTTTCAGCACGTCGGAAATGGTGTGCGAACCGGATGCCGTACAGCCGGTACCACCGCAGATCAGGACGTGTGCGCGATATTTTTTATCCTCAGCATGGATTCCGTTTTCGTTGTTGCGGACGGCAACGGCGCTTTCCAGCTGATCGCGGATGACTTTCAGTTCAGCAAGACTCTTCATATTCCCTCTCCTTTAGTCCTTGTATTTGGCGAGGATGCCCTCAATTTCGTCCACGGTCAGTCTGCCGTAGACCTCGTCGTTGATGGTCATGACCGGAGCCAGACCGCAGGCACCGATACAACGGCAAGCCTCCAGAGAGAATTTTCCGTCGCTCGTACACTGACCGCCCTCAATGCCCAACACGCTGACCAGCTTGTTATAAACATCGCCGGAGCCCTTGACGTAGCAGGCGGTCCCGAGACATACGGAAATTTTGTATTTGCCCTTCGGGTTCAGCGCAAACTGGGAGTAGAAGGTCGAAACCTCATACACCTGTTCCAGCGATAGATCCAGTCCTTCGGCAATCATCTTCTGTACTTCGATCGGCAGATATCCGTAGATATCCTGTGCGCCGTGCAGAACCGGCATCAAAGCACCCTTATCGTCTTTGTGCTCCGCAATCAACGCTTTCAAACGCGCCTCCTGCTCAGCCGTGCCGCTGAAAGGAACGCTGCATACCTTTTTTGCCATGCTTTAAAAGCCTCCTTAAGGTTTCTATATCATTTTTATATTATACCAGTTATCAAAAATGATATCTACCCTATTTTCACACAAACATCGACCATTTTTTTGTGCATTTTCCACAAACTTGTCCTCTGGTACGCGATCCGCTCGTTCCCGTTTTCCAGCCAAATCCTTCCGCAGCGGGAAAATCCCGTCTTTTTGAGCAGATTTTGCATCGGAAGATTGTTCTCGTACGTGTCGATGCGCACATTTTGAAACTTCTCCGCCGCCCACAAAAGGCATGCCTGTGCCGCGCCGTGTACCGTTTTTGCCGAAGCCAGCCGATGAACCACCGCATAGGGCTTGTCGTTGAGCCACGCGCCCTCGATGACCGCATAGGTCGGGTCATTCTCGACGGCACAGTAAAACACCGCCGCAATCTGCCCGTTTTCCCGACAGACATAGCTTTTTCCCTCCGCGATATCCCGCTCGATCAGCTCCCGCGGCGGATGCCCGTCGCCCCACTGGTCGGGATTGCCGTGGCTTTTCATGAACGCACGGGCATCTGCGTAAATCTTCAGAATTTCCTCCAGGTCGTTTTCGGTTGCCGTTTCGATTTTCACTTATTTTCCTCCCGTTTCTTTGGCAAGCCCGTCACGGTACTGCTTCGGGGTGACGCCGTTGTATTTTCTGAAAAAGCGAATGAAATAACTCGGCGACGAAAACCCGATTTCCTCCGCGATTTCCTTCACACCTGCGTCGGTTTGCGTCAGCAGCTCCTGCGCACGGCGGTTCTTCTGTTCGCTGATGTAACGGATCAGCGTGATTCCCGTATGATGGCTGAACGCCCGCGACAGATACCCCGCCGTCACGCCCACCGCCTCCGCGACCATCTGGGTGGACAGCTCGCTTTTCAGATTTTCCGCCACATACGTCTTTGCCTTCTGCACCACATTCGGACTTTGCGGCGGTTCCTCCGACGCGAAAATCCGATCGGCAAGCCGCTGCCAGAAGGACAGCAGCTGGCGGTTATTGACCTTTTCGTTAAAGTTCAGATCCGGATACTGCGCCTCCTCCAGCGCCTGTTGGAGCGAAAAAAGGCAGGCAAAATCGTTGACAAACGCGGTCATATGATGG
>DLVP01000218.1:9953-10763 GCA_003445125.1 Oscillospiraceae bacterium
AATTTCTCCCGCCTGGCGGCAAAGGCGCGTATGGTTGAGGTTGACCGTCAGCACCGATTCGATCAGCAGCAAAAACCGTTGGCGATCTCCCAATTCATACAAGTGACACAGCTGTGGCAGGCGTTCCAGGTTTTCCAGCGTCATTGCAGCCGCCCGATCCGCGCGCCGCAGCCGCCCGAAAATGGGCGGCTGCGGCGCGTCCTGCCCGAGAATGGCAAGCAGTGCGTTTTCCAACCGCTCAAACGAATCGCCGCGGCACAGCGTCTGCGCCGAATCACGCGCCGTCCCGAACGGCATCACATCCACCACCCGCACCGACGGATGCGCCCGTTGAAGCCGAAGCACCAGCCGTGCAAAATCCGTCCGATCCTGTGCGTGATCGTACAAAATGACGTCAATTTCCTCGAACAGCAGGCTGTCCGTGATCTGCGACGGGGTTTCGATGCGCAGCAAATTGAACAGCGGCAATCGGCTGTTCAGCAGTGAATGGATCAGCGTGTCCGAAAACATTTTTTCGCCTGAAATCAACAAAACGGTTTTCATGGTTCCTCCGTAACAGTACTTTTTTGTCAGTATAGCATATTTTTTACCTATTTACAAGAATTTCGTTTCCGTCTATAATAGAAAAAACAATTTCTTTCCGAGGTGACTCCATGCCGCAATTTCTTCTTTTTCTCTATCTCGCGATTCTCAACCCGACCGCCTTTTTCGTCTACGGTCTGGACAAATCCTACGCGCGCCGCCGTCACCGCCGCATCAGCGAAAAGTGCCTGTTGCTGCTTGCCCTATGCGGCGGTGCGCTCGGCGCGC
>DLVP01000219.1:0-377 GCA_003445125.1 Oscillospiraceae bacterium
ATCTGTCTTCTGCTGGTGCATCACCTGCGCAAACAGGGCGACAGCGATCCGTTCAATAAGCTGACCGGCACCACCGGAATCGTCGGCGCAGTGGATACCGCTTTCGTGCTGGACAAGAGTCGCCGCAATGCAGACAGCGCCACCCTCTACTGCACCGGTCGTGATGTGGAGGACCGCCAGCTTGAATTGCGGTTTTCCAAAGAAGAATTTGTTTGGAAAATGCTCGGCGACAGTATGGAGAACCGTGAAATGCTTCTGCCGAAGGAGATGGAACTGCTGGTCGAATTTATGCAGGTGCAGAAAAAATACAGCGGCAGCAACACGGAGTTTTGCGAACGGTATAACGAATACGCAGGACAGGCGGTATCGGCAAGAGG
>DLVP01000219.1:520-765 GCA_003445125.1 Oscillospiraceae bacterium
CCCCAATCGGTTCGTCCCAAGCGTTCCTTTCGTCCCTGTCGGCGGTTTACAGGCGGTTTGTGCCGCTTTTGGTGGGGAGTATGGGTAAACCGGCCGATGCGCCGGAAACAACGCAAATTCGGGGCGTTTGCGGGAGCGTCGGTTTTACCGATTTCCCGGACTTCGTCCGGGGCAAGCAGAGCGTCCGGCTGTCCGCTCGGCGCAACTCGCCCCTTATTCTCGGGCGGCAGCCCGAACCCACTGAA
>DLVP01000219.1:908-1347 GCA_003445125.1 Oscillospiraceae bacterium
ATTCATGTTGCGGAAGATGTGAAGCCCTTGCTGATCGAACTCAAACGCATCGGCAACAATCTGAATCAAATTACGGCAAAGATCAACGCCGGTGCGTTTCGGTCATACAACTTCGAAGATATGATCGATGGGCAGAAGAAAATCTACGAGCAGCTGCTGGACATTGCGAGGAAAGGATAATGGCAACGGTTAGTTTTATTCCCGAATCCCATCAAAGCATCAGCGCAATGAAAGCGGTGATTGAATACTGTTTGCAGCAGAAAAAGGTTGCGGACGAGGACAGCGGCCGCCGATTGGTGAGCGGTGTAAACTGCAACGGCGAAAATGCTTTCACGGAATTTATGGCGACCAAGACTGCGCATCACAAGAAAGGCGGAATGAATTTTTATCATTATGTGCAGTCTTTTTCGCCGACGGAAAGCGTGACCGCCGAGCAGGT
>DLVP01000219.1:1482-1625 GCA_003445125.1 Oscillospiraceae bacterium
CCCGGCACGCTGACAAAGCTGCGCTCGCTCAGCGACGGCATCTGTTTGGAGCACGAGCTGAGCGTTCTGGAACCGTATAAAAAAGACGGTGCAAACATTTCAAGCCGCGAGTACCGCGCCGCGGCTAAGGGCGACAGCTGGAA
>DLVP01000219.1:1683-2834 GCA_003445125.1 Oscillospiraceae bacterium
GATTTTATACGGGAGATGCAGCGGCTCGGCTACAAAGTCACATGGACGGACGAGCGAAAATATATTACTTTCACCTGTCCGAACGGAATGAAGTGCAGGGACATCCGCCTGCACGATGAAAAATATTTGAAAGAGGTATTGGAATATGAATTCACAATCAGAAAACAGCACACAGCAGAACTCGGCAATGGATATGCTGAGGAAGAAAAACGCACGTACGCTGTCCGAACTGGAACAGATTCCGTATCAGCCACAGGTGTATGCGATCCCGATGGAACAGCGCAAGCGGGAGAGCAGGCTGCTGGCGGACGCGGTGGAGTTTCAGCCGAAACTGTATCAGATGATCGAACGGCTGGCGACGGCGGAGGAGCTGAGCGACCACTGCATCAATATACAGAATATCGAGGCGGAGTATATGGAAAAGACGGTGCGGGAAGTAGTGACGGAGAACCGCAAGACGACGGCGCAGATGCAGAACCTCGTCGAACAGGCTGGGAAAAATCAAGAGCGGTTTATTTTGAATTGCTCCGAAACCCTTTCAAAGAGTACCGAGACGCTGGACAGCACGATAGAGAAACTGCACCGAAAAATATTGAAAATTATGATAGCCGCGGCGGTATCGGCGGTGGCGCTGTCGCTGCTGGTCTGCGCGGTATTCTGGAAGCTGGCAGTATAATTGACGGCACTGCCGAAGACCCTGAGGAACGCCGAAAGCGCATTGAGGCACAGGAAAACGCCTCCAACCTCGGTGCCGTTATCGGGCTTGCGGTCGGAATCCTCACCGCCGCAGCCGACAGCGAGGAAGATATGACCGTCGAGGAAAATGATGAGCCTACTATAACGATGTAGGAGAAAGGAATTGCCTATGACGAAAAAAGAACACGAAAAAG
The DNA here is from genome assembly GCA_003445125.1 of Oscillospiraceae bacterium. GTDB lineage: Bacteria > Bacillota > Clostridia > Oscillospirales > Ruminococcaceae > UBA11540. Next base: position 2,574 of record DLVP01000219.1, read on the forward strand.
AATTACGCTGCTATCCGGCGGCGCTGACCGTCGCCGAGGTGGCGGAGATCCTGCGGGTCAGCACCAAGACCGTATACAAACTGATAAAAGAAAAATCTCTTCCGGCGGTAAAGGTCGGCAGAGAAAACCGCATTGCCAAATCACAGCTTATTGATTATCTGCGGCAAAGAGAGCGACCGGGTTCGAACCCAAAGGTCTGTTTTCTTGAGAAAACTCCCGAAAAAGTCTGGACTTGTGCGGTGAGTTGTGATATTGTTCGTG
>DLVP01000017.1 GCA_003445125.1 Oscillospiraceae bacterium
GGTCAGCACGGTGTTGAGCAGCAGCACACCCTCACGGGCCCATTTGGTCAATTCGCCGTGTGTGGGAATGCCCACGTGAAGCTCGTTGTCAATTTCCTTGTAGATATTTTTGAGCGACGGCGGCGGTTCCACACCTTTTTTTACCGAAAAGCACAGTCCGTGCGNNNGTCCCGCTCCATGATAGGGATCCTGTCCGAGAATGACCACTTTCACATCACGGTACGCAGTATATTTCAGCGCATTGAAAATGTCGTGCATATCGGGATAGACCGTCTGCGTGCGGTATTCGTTTTTCAAAAATTCGCGCAGTTTGAGGTAGTAATCCTTTTTGAACTCATTTTCCAACAAAGAATCCCAGTCGTTTTCAAACTTGACCATTTACATCACCGACCGGATTATACCATATCTTTCTGCTTTTGACAAGACACAACGGTTGACATTTAATGATAAACGTTGTACAATAGGAAAAAAGAGTAAACAACAGGAGGCTATATAATGAAAAGGATTTTTTCTGTGATTCTGGCGTTGGTTTTGCTGGTCACGGCATCGGTCGCTGTCTTTGCCAATGCATATGATAAAATTTTTAAAGAAGATATTGAGTACAGCTTCAATACCGAAACATTTGAAATCGGAAGAACCTATATTCTTTCGGTCAAAACTCCGCTTACGGATGTTGACACGGAGGACATCGAGGCAGACGGCGTTCTTTTCCACGGTCTGCGGACGGTGGTTGCCGAGGTTCGGGATGTGAACGGGAATGTAAGTGTCGGAAAAATCAAGGAAAATGACGATTTTGCTTATGAAATTCCGATCACTCCGAAGGCAGCGGGAAAAATTAAACTGGAGATTAAAGTCGCCGTCATGGGATATGACAGCGAGGCTACGGAGTACCGTATGGTAGACTCCGAACAGTGGATCCATCTGTATGAAACCAAGGAATATGATGTAAAAGAGGAAGAGTACGCCAGCGATTACTATACCGTTTCGGATGATTTCAGTGCAACTGCAAGCGATGAAACGGATTATAAATCGCAGTACGAGTCCGAAATCGCGCAGTCCGATACAAGCTCGGAGGAAACCAATACGTCCGAAACCAATTCGGTCATTCATGTAGACGTCAATCCGGAAAAGAAAAGCACCTGGTGGATATGGCTGGTCGCGGCTGTGGTTGTCGCAGCGGCGGTGACGGCAGTAGTCGTTCTGAAAAATAAAAGAAAATAAAGAAAACGGATAACCGTGTAAAAGCAAGTGTGACGAGAGTCTGCGCTTGCTTTTACGTGCGTTTTCGGAAATATGAAAAAAACTGTTGACATTTGCCGGGAGATGCGGTATAATAGTCATACCTCTAAAAGGGTTTATTTTTTTGCGTCTTGAACGCGACTTTTATGAGGGAGGCAAAATTATAGGAGGTGCCGACACATGAGGGTTAAGATTACCTTGGCTTGCTCTGAGTGCAAACAGCGTAATTACAACACGATGAAGAACAAGAAAAACGATCCTGACAGACTCGAAATGAACAAATATTGTCGTTTCTGCAGGAAGCACACACTTCACAAGGAAACGAAGTAAGGGAAGGCGGAAAGAATATGGCAGAAGGAAATAGTGAGGCTAAAGGCTTCAAAAAGTTCACTTCCGGCATAGCGCGCCTCTTTCGGGATTTGAAGAGTGAGTTCAAAAAGATCGTATGGCCGTCGAAAAAGCAGGTTATTAACAATACTTTGATTGTTATCGCCGCTATCATCGTCATCGGCTTGTTCATTTGGGCTCTCGATGCAATTCTCGCTGCGGTTGTTTCCCTGATAGCTGCTAAAGCCTGATCAACGGGAGGTAGCTTATGGCTGAAACCGCTAAGTGGTATGTCGTACACACTTATTCTGCATATGAGAATAAAGTGGCGACGAATATCGAAAAAGTTGTCGAGAACCGAAAATTGCATGATTTGATCCACGCGGTGAAAATTCCGACGGAGAAAGTCAGCGAGGTCGGTCCGGACAATAAGCTGCGTGAAGTGGAGCGCAAACTTTTCCCGGGATATGTACTGGTAAAAATGGTCATGACGGACGAGTCATGGTATGCGGTGCGGAATATCCGCGGCGTGACCGGATTTGTGGGAGCGGATAACGAGCCCGAACCGTTGACCGAAGAAGAAATTGCTTCCCTGGGCGTCGAACGCGAAGAAAATGACGCAGTAGGACAGAAGGTTGAGGTCAACTATTCTGTCGGTAATACGGTTTCCATCATCGCCGGTCCTTTGAACGGATTTAACGGCACGGTGGAGAGTATTGATACCGAAAACAACCGAGTCACGGTTTCCGTGTCCATGTTCGGCAGAGATACCTCTGTGGATCTGGAATTGGGACAGGTACGGTTGGCTGAGTAGGTGTTTAGAGGTCCGCGTAACCGCGGAAAGGCAATTCCGAGTTGAGCTTTCGGATTTGCTTGTGGGAGGAGCCCAAAGGGTTCCGCCATTGACCACAAAATTTTGGAGGTGCAGATAATGGCTCAGAAAGTTACAGGCTTTATTAAGCTCCAGATTCCGGCAGGTAAAGCAACGCCGGCACCGCCTGTTGGACCGGCACTCGGACAGCATGGCGTAAACATCATGGCATTCACAAAGGAATTCAATGAACGTACTAAAAACGAGATGGGATTGATTATCCCGGTCGTAATTACCGTTTATGCCGATCGTTCCTTTACTTTTGTCACCAAGACGCCTCCGGCAGCCGTACTGATCAAGAAAGCATGCAAGATCGAAAGCGGTTCCGGAACGCCGAACAAGACGAAGGTAGCGAAGATTACCAGAGAGCAGCTGAAACAAATCGCCGAGATGAAAATGCCCGATCTGAATGCTTCTTGCGTAGAGACAGCCATGAGCATGGTTGCAGGAACCGCACGCAGCATGGGCGTTGAAGTTGTCGACTGAGAGAAAGGCTCTCGGGTGGGAGGAAATATCCGTTATATACCACTCAAATAGGAGGAACGATAATGAAACACGGTAAAAAGTATTTGGATAGCACCAAAATTGTTGACCGTACCAAATTTTATGAAACCAACGAAGCGCTTGACCTTTGCGTAAAGACTTCCAAGGCAAAGTTTGACGAAACAATTGAGGCGCACATCAGACTCGGCGTTGATTCCCGTCACGCTGATCAGCAGGTTCGCGGTGCAGTTGTTCTGCCCAATGGAACCGGTAAATCGGTCAAAGTTATGGTTTTTGCGAAGGGCGATAAGGTTCAGGCGGCACTGGATGCAGGTGCAGACTATGCCGGCGGTGAAGAATATGTCGCAAAAATCCAGAACGAAGGCTTCATGGATTTTGACGTTGTCATCGCAAGCCCGGATATGATGGGCGTTGTCGGTCGTCTCGGTAAA